>NZ_JACEFB010000013.1 GCF_013694095.1 Thermogemmata fonticola
AGCGAGTCATACAGCACCTCACGAGAAAGAGATGGGAAGTGGACCACAGACCGTGGTGCTTCACGGTCGATTCCAGGGTACCTAACCTCTTATCTCTCCGCAAGAGGGAAGCCGAAGAAATTGCGACTCGCCGGGAGCACGATAGATTTTTCCTGCATTCCCCGTGGTGTGCCTCACCCTGTTTATTTGTCAAGAGGCCGCAGGAAGACGTTCATGATTTCCAAGCCGGGAATCGGATGGAAAATGATGAGGCCGGCGGCAGACGAGCGAAGGGTTTCCCTCCGCCAGGCGTCCGGTTTGCCAGTAGCGGGTACGCTGAGCGTGGTCTTGTTGCCTGCCACGTCGATCTGCCACTGGCGTTGCTTGGCGGCTGCGGGGAGGCGCCAATCGAAGAGTAGCTCGCACGGGCCGTATTCCTTCCCGCTGGCCAGGGGGGCGTTCCCTTGAGCGACGAGTCGTCCGCCGCTCGTCTTCCAGGTGCCGGCCTCCGCTTTCCAGCCCTCCAAGGTCAGGCCGTTGAAAATGCTGACATGGCCTTGCCAGGATTGGGCCACCTCCTCTGCCTTCGGCTGAGAGCTGGGCAGTTCCTTGATGCGGATATTCTTGAAGTGGCACTCGGCCCCTTCGCTTTCTAGCGCGAGATACCCCTTGCGCGGGACGCATTGGCTGACCCCAGAGACTTCCTTGCCGTTGACATGCAGCTTGATAGCGCCGTCCTTGGCGATGATCCGGTAGTGATTCCACTCGCCTCCTCCTTTGACCCGTTCCTCGCTCGGTAGGCAACGCATGTAGCCCCGCGGGTGAGGGCGATCCGGCACGCACTTGGCTCCATGAATGGCGAAAACGTCCCCGTGATTCGTCGCCCAATCCACCTTCGGGTAATTGATCAGCACCTGGACTTCGATGCCCCGCGTGTAAGGTGTCCCGACGGCTGGCAGAGGATCGCCCCAGACGAAAATGCCGGAATTGGCAATCTCCTTCTTGTTGACATGCATCCACTCCACCTCCAGGATGAAGTTCTCATACATGCGTTCGGTCCGCAGAAAGCCGGTCGGCTGGCCTGTGGTGATGATTTCGCCGTTCTTGACATAAAACGTGTCCGGATGGCAGTTGACGTTGACCCACCCCTGGAGATTTTGGCCGTTGAAGAGCGGGACGAACCCCTCTTCCTCTTGGGAATTCCCTGTCGGGTCCGCTGAGTTATTTCCCGAAGCCGAAAGGCCCGACGCGAGAAGTGCTGCTAGCAGTGCTGTAAATGCCATCCAACGGATCGAGTGGACTGTGCTCATAATCACGCCTCAGCAAAGGTGAAAGGGAGGTTTCGATTTTTTCTGGTATCGTCGGGGAAGGATGATAGGATTGTAGCAGGAGGTAAAGGAGGAAGCGAGGGAAAAAATGGCCAGACAGAAGATGATCCAGTGGGCTGCGGTTTTCGGGCTGTGGGTCTGCACTGGTGCCGAGCTGTCTGCCGCGGAGAGGGAACCACAGGCAGCCGCCCAGCGCCCGAACGTGCTGTTTATCGCCATCGATGATTTGAATGATTGGGTCGGGCCGTTGGCAGGCCACCCCCAGGTTCAGACTCCCCATCTGGACGCCTTGGCCCGGCGAGGAGTGACTTTCACCAACGCCCATTGTCAAAGTCCTTTGTGCAATCCAAGCCGTACCAGTGTGTTGACAGGTTTGCGTCCGAGCACGACCGGGGTTTACGCCCTGGCACCTTGGTTCCGCAGCGACGGCCGCTTCCGAGATCATCCCACCCTTTTCCAGTGGTTCCGGCGGCATGGCTACTGGACGGCTAGCACCGGCAAGGTCTTCCATGGAGGTTATCCCCCGCGCGCGGAGCGCCCCCAGGAGGCCGATGAATGGGGGCCGGATGGACGCTTGGCTTCACGGCCCCCGAAGAAATTCGTCCAGACGCCAGACCCTCACCCCCTCGTCGATTGGGGTATTTTCCCGGAAAAGGACGAAGATTGCTTTGATCATGACATTGCGACCTGGGCGGCGGACTGGCTGCGTAAGGCGCCCCAGGATAAGCCCTGGTTTCTCGCCGTCGGCTTCCAGCATCCCCACGTTCCCTGCTACGCCCCCAAGAAGTGGTTTGATCTGTATCCCGAGGATCGCCTGGTCCTGCCGCCTGTGCGGGAGGACGACCGTGCCGACTTGCCCCGGTTCGCCTCCTACTTGCACTGGAAACTGCCGGAGCCGCGCTGGAAGTGGCTCCAGCAGGCCGGCCAGTGGAAGCCGCTGGTGCGGGCGTATCTGGCGAGTGTCAGTTTCGTCGATCATCAAGTGGGACGGGTGCTTCAAGCCTTGCAGCAGAGCGGTCAAGCGGAACGAACCCTCGTCGTGCTTTGGAGCGACCACGGCTGGCACTTGGGAGAAAAAGGCATCACCGGCAAAAACACCCTCTGGGAGCGTTCCACGCGGGTGCCCCTGATTCTGGCAGGACCGGGAGTGGCGGCGGGAGGTCGATGCCAGCGTCCCGTCGAGCTGCTGGATTTGTATCCGACACTGGCCGAGTCCTGCGGCCTTCCCGTTCCCTCCGCCTTGGAAGGTGTCAGCCTCGTGCCGTTGTTGAAGGACCCCCGCGCTCCGCGGCAGCGCCCGGCGATCACCACCCACAACCCCGGCAATCATGCTGTGCGCACAGAACGCTGGCGCTACATCCGTTATGCCGATGGCAGCGAGGAATTGTACGACGTGCAGGCGGACCCCCACGAATGGCACAACCTCGCCGCCCAGGAACGCTACGAGCCGATCAAGAAGGAATTGGCCCGCTGGCTCCCTCGCAACGATGCCCCGCCCATGCGGGGAAGTGCCGGCCGGTTGCTCATCGTGGAAAACGGCGTGCCCATTTGGGAAGGACGGCCCATCCGCCCGGACGACCCCTTCCCGGACCAGTGATGCCCAGGAATGCCCCCCGCCCACTGCCCTGGCGGCAGGTGCTCCGCATGACTCATCCTTGGTCCGATGCCTGTCCTTTGTCCGTAAGAAACTGGGTGGAGACCGTCATCCCGGTTTCACCGCGGAAACCTTGACACTGGCGGCGTATTCGTTGACGTCATAGCGGCGGATCAAGGATGCCAGTTCCTTATGAAGTGACTCGGTGTTGTCAGCCGATAGGCTCTCCTGCCTCTGTTCCGGCCACGTTCCCCCGCAGCAACTCTGACTGGCGGCTATCCAGTCCTCCTCCGTGATGGACAACGAGCGTGTTGTGGAAGTACTCTCCCCCGTGGAGGAGCCAGTTGGTGCCGGGGGCTTCTCCGCAGACATAGCCGGCGAGCAGCAGCCGCTTTGACCCTCCACGAGGGCGTAAGCGTTGAGGTCAGCGCCGCTGTCGAGCACTTGAACCTGGACAAATCCCGCATCTTGCAAAAGCCGGATGTATTCCTCGAAGGTCAAGGCTCCGGCGATGCAGCCGACCAGGGCGGCAACACTTCGAGCGAGTTCCGGGGGCAGCGGCCGCTTCAGGGCGATGTCGGAGACGGCAATCCGGCCGCCCGGCTTGAGCACGCGATACATCTCCCGGAAAGCCGCCGCTTTGTCCGGCACCAGGTTGATGACGCAATTGGAGATGAGGCAATCCGCGGAGGCGTCGGGCAAGGGCAGGGCATCCAGGGTGGCCTGATAGAAGGCCACGTTTTCTAGTCCCACCCGAGCGGCATTGCGCCGGGCACGCTCGATCATCTCCGGGGTCATGTCAATCCCGATGGCCTTCCCCGTCGGTCCGACTTTGCGAGCCGCCAGGAGCACATCAATGCCGCCGCCGCAGCCCAAATCGACCACCACCTCTCCTGCCTTCAGATTGGCCAAGGCGGTTGGGTTGCCGCAGCCCAGCGCCATGTTCGCCTCCGCCGGCAGTTGCGCCAATTCCTCTGCGGAATAGCCGAACGCTTGGGCGGCTTCCTTCACCCCCGCTGTCTCTTGAGTGATGCCGCTGCTCGCCACAGCCGCATACTTTTGCCGCACGATGTCGGTGAGAGAGGTTTCGGACACGACAATGCACCTCGCCACGATAGCCCTTTGACTAGCAACACAACCTTCATTCTATGTTCCGAGGTTCAGGGATACGAGCGTTGCGGCATGAATCCGGCGCCATCCAGGTGGTCGACCTGGTACGATGGGATGGCTTTGCAGCACTGCTTCCCGGATGCGAACGTGTGCCCATCCCGTTGGACTGCCTCCCCTGGGGTAACCTGAGGCGATAGGCCGGCGTGCGATCTGCCGCAGGCAGCATGTCAGAAGGCGTGCTGAATGCCGAACCAGATTTGCCACGGCGTTGCGGCATTGAGGGTCTTGGCCACATCCAGGCGCAATAAGGCCCGTTCGATGAAACTGAAGACGGCCAGATCGAGGCGCAAGCCCACCCCAAGAGCGTGAGCCACATTCCCGATTCGCCGCCCATCGACGTAAATGGCTCCCACATCATAAAAGGTGGCAAGCCACAAGTTGCGGCCCCCGAAGATATGATCCAGAATATCCCACTCCACCTCTCGGACCAAGGGCAGGCGTAGCTCGACATTGGCTACCCAAGCCGCGCTGCCTTGCCGTTCAGCTAGATCGAAGCCGCGGAACAACGTTCCCCCGCCCAGTGCGAAGAAACGCCCTTCATCGGGGAAGGCACCGAGCAAGACCAGGCGTGTGGCGAACCGGGTGTGTCCCAGGGGTCCCCAATCGTCACGCCCCAAAGAGCGCACGGCGGCCAATTCCAGGCGTCCTTGAGTCGTGCCGCGCCAGCCTTGAACATCGGCCGAACCGCCCCCTGCGAGCAGGTCCACCCAGATACCGCCCTCTGGGTCCCAATAGGGAGTGTACATGTTCCACCGGTAATGATAGCCACCCAGGATCATATGATTCCAACGGATGCCATCCGAAGAACGTGAATAAGGGAGGAAGTTATCCTGATAAGTTGTAAATACTTCCTGATACATCATGGGAGGTAAATAGAGACTGGAAGTGGGCAGAAGGACGTGGCGAACATAAAGCACGCCGCGATGGGGGCCGCCTGCTCCGGCGAGCCGATCCCAAGGTGCGACGACTTGGTCGCGGAGCCGTCCCCACGGTCCGGCAATCCGCCACTCCCAATTCCCGCCGATTTGCCAGTGATTTCCAAGAACTGCGGCATCGGCACCGAGAACGACATCCTGAAAATCCGAGCGGTAGGCCAAATAGGTACCGGCTTGGTAGTGCTCTGGGCGGTTCAGGCCAGCCCGCAGCCCGACCATCGTCGTACGCGTGTACCACGGATCATTGTAGGATGGTCCCCACACCCATGGGCCAATAATAATGTTGAGACGATCGTAATTCATTGTGAAGTTGGTCTCGTCCAATATCGTGTAAAGTGGTGTGAGGCGAATGTGCGGTTGGGATTTCCACACATTATTTGCTGGCTCGGCATCGAGCAGCACGCGATCCGGGTCCAGGACGGCTTGTACCGGAGCGGAAGGGGCCAAAATCTCCACCTGCCAGCGCTTATCTCCCAGGTAATGGACAGTCGCTTGACATTCCGGGAGCTGGATCGGCTCGGTGGTAAAACCGACGGGGATGCGGTGTTGAGAGCCGTCGGCGAAGAGCACCGCGAGGAGCGTGGGTTCGGTGATCTCCCGATTTTGCCGGACGATGATGCGCACGGGCGGATGGGCACTCGTTCGAGGCCGAAAAATCCGCGGTATAGCCGCCGGGTGCTCAACGCCCTCAATCTGCCAGTCGGTCAGTTCCGTGCCGTAGACCCAGCGCTGGAAGAACTCGCCCCAGTCCCGGCCCGTGTATTGTTCCAGCTCCCGCCGCAGGTCCCGCACTTGAAGAATGCGCCAGCGATATTTGAGGGCCAAGTGTCGGATGAAGTCGTGGAAGGCCGGCTCGCCCAGGCGGGCTTCGATCATGCTGAAGACTTTCGAGCCGCGGTCGTAGGCGCCGGTGAATAGGCCGAACAGATTCTCGTAAGCAGGCAAGTTTTGGGCCGCCGGGTGCATCTCGCCATTACGGATGGCATAGTACAGTCCGCTGTAGCGGTAGTTTTCCCGGTGGATATTCGGCAGCCAGCGGAACCCCCGCGGCCATTCCAGCATCGGATTATTCCGGCCATGCTTGTGATCGAGCAAGCGGTGGGTGAAGTGCACCGCCGCCCCCTCATCCATAAATGGTTCTGCGTAACCGTTGGTGCCGATCAGGTTATACCACCACTGGTGGCAGGTCTCGTGAGAAACCAGGTATTCGACGTATCCGCGGGCCAGATGCGGCATGGCGAAAACCCGCTCATCGATCATGATCAGCCCTGCACATTCGTTGCCATTCCAGCCGAAGTAGGACTCCACAATCGTGAACTGGTCATATGGGTAATCCCCAAACCAGCGGGAAAAGATGGGCAGGGCTTCGGCGGCGATACGGAGGATTTCTAAGGCGTAAAATTCGTGCTCCGGGAAGGCATAGCAGCGCAGTTGCACGGTGCGCCCCGATGGGAGGGCCGTTGTGGCGGTGAATTCCCGAAAGCGGCGTGAGCAGAGGATGGCAAAATCCCGGCCGACGAACGGATGGAGGTGGACACGGCGGCGGCCATCGCCGAGCCGCTCGTCCCGCAGCACAGACGCTGGGACGGCCAGGACTTCTTCCTCCGGCAATGTGATCGTGGCGTGAAAGATGCCCGCTTCGTTGAACCACGGTTGATGCCAGGGGACAAACGGCATCGGCTTCCAGCCATCGCTGTCGCAGTAAGCTAGGAGCGGCAGGGCGTTGGTCAAATAGGCCACCCCTTTCCAGTGACCCAAGCGCCCCTGTTTGTTCGGCAGATAATACGAGCAGTGGAGAACGACCGTGACTGACTCGCCCGGTGCGAGGGGGCGGGGGAGGAACACCCGCAGAGCTGTCACATTATCGGCATCGAAGCGGAAAGAGAGAGGTTGATCATAGACGTCCTTGCCCTGTTGCAGGAGCCGCACGGATTGGACGACGCCAAAGCGCCCGCAGCGGTCGATTCCCAGTGATGGTTGCAAGCGGAGCATCTCCAGCGTCTTGGCCAAATGGATATAGTCTCCCTGGGGGACGCGATAGTGCGGATAGAAATTGAATGCCAGATGATCGAGGGGGAAGGGGGTGGTGTTGCTCCACGTCACGTGCAGGGTCAGTTGGGCCGTGTGCTTGTGGGTATCCAGAACGAGATCGAAGCGATAACGGGGGAGATGAGCGGGCAGAGGCGGCGAGGCGGACGCGGGGGCCTTTTCTTCGGCTGACAAGGCCTGTTTTGGGGCCAACAGGCAGGGGTAGAAGGCGGGCGATAGCCAAGCCGCGAAGGAGCCAAGGAAGATAGCCAGCCAGCCCCACCGTTTACCGCAAACATTGCGGGATGACCCGGTGTCCGGCGTCAGCCAACGCATATCTGTTCCCGCAGGAGGCATAGTACCAGGGTCTCGGGGGTTCAGGTCCGAGGCACCGTGTGGTTCCGAGAGTTTTCCCCCGGCGGAGGGCATAGCAAGGGTGCATCGCCAATGCCAGAGCAATTGCGGGAAGCGCTGCTAAGAACAGGGGAGGGACCCGATAGGTCACGCGAGGAAAGGGGGGTAGACGGTTATCCGACGGGCCGGCGGATGGGGAGGATGACGGGGAAAGAGGCACGTTACATTCAGGAAGGCATCGGTGACGGCGGGGACGACGGGGGCAGGTGGCGAGGGGGGAGTTGATCGGGATGGCGGACGCCTTCGGGCAGGATGGCGTCGCGGGGCACCAGGACAGGAATCCCATTACGGATGGGGAAGCGTGCGGCACAGGCGGGGCAGAGGAGGGCGTCCTCCGCGCGCTGAAGAGGGGTTTGGCGGTGGGGGTCGAAAGGACAGCGAAGGTAGGGGAGAATCTGGTCGATCATGGGGCATTTCCCGTGAAGTAGGGAGAATGTTTGCTCTCGGTGGCGGAGGTAGAGGGAGATTTAGGGGGGGAGGTGGGATGTAACAAGGGACGCGTGGAAAGAAAAAAGCCCCTGATGGGTGAGCATCAGGGGCGGGAATATCTTTGCAAGGTGGTGAGGCCCTGTGGGGGTTGGGTGACATGATTTGGAGTGGTCAACATCCTTAGAAAGGAGGTGATCCAACCGCAGGTTCCCCTACGGTTACCTTGTTACGACTTAGTCCCAATCAGGAGTTTCGCCTTCGGCACCGGTGAAGGTGACTTCGGGCGCCCCTCCCTTTCGTGGCTTGACGGGCGGTGTGTACAAGGCTCAGGAACACATTCACCGCGGTGTTGCTGACCCGCGATTACTAGCGATTCCGTCTTCACGGAGGCGAGTTGCAGCCTCCGATCTGAACTGGGGCGTGTTTTTTGCGATTGGCTTCCACTCGCGTGGTTGCTTCGCTTTGTACACGCCATTGTAGCACGTGTGCAGCCCTGGGCATAAAGGCCATGATGACTTGACGTCATCCCCACCTTCCTCCGGTTTGACACCGGCAGTCCCTCCAGAGTGCCCCTTGCGGGTAGCAACTGAAGGTAAGGGTTTCGCTCGTTATGGGACTTAACCCGACATCTCACGACACGAGCTGACGACAGCCATGCAGCACCTGTGCCGGGTTCCGGGCTGGGTACCGTTCGTTCCCGTTTCCGGGTCCTACTTCCCGGCGCTTTCGCACATGTCAAGCCCAGGATAAGGTTCTTCGCGTAGCCTCGAATTAAGCCACATGCTCCACCGCTTGTGTGAGCCCCCGTCAATTCCTTTGAGTTTCAGCCTTGCGGCCATACTCCCCAGGCGGGGTACTTAGCACTTTTGCTACGGCAGTAAGCCCATGTCTAGCCTACTACCTAGTACCCATCGTTTAGGGCTAGGACTACCGGGGTATCTAATCCCGTTTGCTCCCCTAGCTTTCGTGCCTCAGCGTCAGCAGAGGTCCAGCGAGCCGCCTTCGCCACCGGAGTTCCTGTGGATATCAACGCATTTCACCGCTCCACCCACAGTTCCGCTCGCCCCTACCTCCCTCGAGGTCGTCAGTATCTGAGGCAGTTCCACGGTTGAGCCGTGGGATTTCACCCCAGACTGGACAACCCGCCTACGCACCCTTTAAGCCCAGTGATTCCGAACAACGTTCGCACGGTTCGTCTTACCGCGGCTGCTGGCACGAACTTAGCCCGTGCTTCCTCCAGGGGCCGATCAAGCCCTTGTGGGGCTTTTCCTCCCCTCGACAGCGCTTTACAACCCGAAGGCCTTCATCGCGCACGCGGCGTCGCTCGGTCAGGCTTGCGCCCATTGCCGAAGATTCTCGACTGCAGCCACCCGTAGGTGTCTGGCCAGTGTCTCAGTGCCAGTGGCGCGGGTCGTGCTCTCACACCCGCTAGGCATCTTCGCCTTGGTAGGCCATTACCCTACCAACTAGCTAATACCACATGGGCCCCTCCCGAGGCGGCGGACCTTTGCTCTCACGAGTTCATCCGGTATTACCCACCATTTCTGATGGCTATCCCGGACCTCGGGGTAGGTTACCCATGCCTTACTGCCCCTTACGCCGGTTCCCTCCCTTGCGGGAGATTCCCTCGACTTGCATGCCTAATCCACGCCGCCAACGTTCGTTCTGAGCCAGGATCAAACCCTTCAAAAGTTTTTTCGCTCCGCCTTGCAGCGGATCACTTTTGAGAGTTTGGCCGTTGTTCGGCTTGACTCATCCGCTTGGCCTAGTCTGCCCCGGCAACCCTTACGGATTGCAGGCGGCTTCCGAGGGCCGAGGTTTGGGTCACGCCTGAACAATCGGCGATGAACCCAACCTCCTCATTCAGGGCATCTCACCAACTTGTCAAAGATCACACGATGACCTCATTGGTCCCGTCATCGTTCGCGGCCTGCTCGCCGCTTTGGGTGAAGAAATACTAATCATGACCGCGGTGCGTGTCAACTCTCCTGCCCCATTTTTTTCGGCAGCACTGCGTAATCTCTTGAAAAATAAACGTTTGCAGTGTGAAAAAAATTTGGAGGCCGGAGGAACGGACAGCTCTTTTTCCCGCGGGGTAGGCTGACTTGGAGGTCTTTTTCGCCGGATTTTAGCCGGGTACACCTGCCGGATTCGATTTGCCATTATCCAACTTTTTCCCCGGATCAATGAGCAGTGCCCAGCCATCGTAGGAAAGGCCCCAGGACAGGTTGGGCTTGGCTTACGCGCTTCGATGAAGACACGTAGGCAGGCGGTGAGCGACCCCTCGTGGAGGAGGAAAGTCACTTTGGCGGAGTAAGGAAAAAGCTCGTGGGTCCATTTCGGTGTGGAGTGATACAATAAGCCTAATCGCCGGTGGAGAGGATGGCGGTCATGGCGAAACCAGCAGCACTCATTTTGCGCGCTCCTGGAACCAATTGCGATTGCGAGGTTCAGACGGCATTTGAGCTTCTGGGCGTGCGCGCGGATCGGGTCCACCTCAATGCCCTGTGCGAGCAGCCCCGCCTGTTGCGGCGCTACCACATTTTGGTGCTTCCCGGCGGCTTTTCGTATGGGGATGACATCGGTGCGGGGAAAGTCCAGGCTCTGTATTTCCAGCATTACTTGAGCGACGCCTTACGGCAATTCCGGGATGAGGAAAAGCTGATCTTAGGGATTTGCAACGGCTTTCAGGTGTTGCTCAAGGCGGGACTTTTGGTGCCGCCGGATGAGGAAGGCCCCTTGGCGACGCTGACCCTCAACGATTCGGGGCATTACGAGGATCGCTGGGTCCATTTACAGGTGACCTCCCGCAAGTGTCCGTTTTTGGAGGGGATCGAGCGGCTTTATGTCCCTGTTGGTCATGCGGAGGGGAAGTTCCTCTGCCGGCAGGAGTGGATCGCTCGCGGTCTGGAGCAGGCGGGGCAAGTGGTGCTGCGGTATGTGGATGCCGCGGGACAGCGGGGCGGTTACCCGATCAATCCCAACGGTTCCCAGAACGACATTGCCGGACTGTGCGATGCCACGGGCCGAGTGCTGGGAATGATGCCCCATCCAGATCGGCATCTCTTCCCGACTCAGCATCCGCAATGGACGCGGCGCGGGTTGGCAGAAGAGGGGGAAGGATTGAGCATCTTTCGCAACGCCGTCCGGTTCTTCGAGCGGAATTGAAAACGATGAGCACTCCGAACAGCCTGATTCCTCTCTGAAGGGTTTCTACGGAAATCGGGGCGGCTCAGAGGCGGTTGCGGTAGCGGCGCGGCAGCCGACGGGCCGACGAAACGGCTGAACGATCCCCAGGGGGACTGGACCACTCCGAGGACGGCATCGGAAATGGCGGCTCTTCCTCCTCCTTCCACCAGCCCTCCTCGTCCCGTGGTAACTGGTCGAGAGGATTCGGGAGGAAAGGTTCCGCGGAGATCACAAGCCGCGGGGTGAACCACTCCCCTTCCACTTCCTCCTTATCCAGCAGCCGATTGATCGTCATTTCGATTCGTGTCAGCAGCTCGCCTTGTTCCGGGGTGACGAAGGAGATGGCGACCCCATCTCGGCCCAACCGGCCCGTGCGTCCGATGCGGTGGATGTAGTTATCGGCATCTTCCGGCAAGTCGTAGTTGATGACATGGGAAATGCCTTCCACGTCGATGCCGCGGCTCATGACGTCGGTGGCGATGAGGAAGCGAATGTCGCCGCTGCGGAAGGCGGCCATGATCCTTTCCCGCTGGCGTTGAGTCAAATCGCCGTGAATGACGGCAGTCTCCGCAAAGCGGGGCTTGAGCTGGCGGTATAACTCGTCCGCGCCCTGCTTGCGTGCCACAAAAATCAGGCATTGCCGGGGCGATTCCCGCTCCAGCAGATAGCAGAGCAACTCGAACTTTTTCTCGGCATCGACCGTGATGTAGCTCTGGCGGATCGTGGCGACGGTGGATTGCTCCGGCATCAGGTTGACATGCTGGGGATCGGTCATGTAGCGGTGGACCAGGCGGAGTACGGCTTCAGGCACCGTGGCGGACATCAAGAGCGTTTGCCGCTGGCTCGGACAGTGGCGCAAGATACGCTCAATATCCGGGCGGAAGCCGATGTCGAGCATGCGGTCGGCCTCATCGAGCACGACATAACGGACATCCCGGAGTTGCAATGTGCCGCGCCGCAGATGATCGAGAAGGCGTCCGGGCGTTCCGACCACGAGGTCCGTCGAGTGTTTCAGAAGGCGGGTCTGCCGTTCGAGAGGAACGCCGCCGTAGAGGGTGACGACGCGGAAGCGACGACACGGAGCCAGCTTGTGGGCTTCCGCGCTGACTTGCAGGGCCAGTTCCCGCGTGGGGACCATCACCAGGCCAATTGGCCCGCGGAAGCGGTGGGGACGCCAGCGAGTGAGAAAAGGAAGAAGGTAAGCGGCGGTCTTGCCCGTTCCGGTTTGGGATTGGCCAATGACATCCCGGCCGCGCAATGCCAGGGGAATGATCGCCTCTTGTATCGGCGTGGGATGACGGTAGCCGGCATGCTCCAGGGCGTCCAGAACCGCCCGGCTGATACGCAATTCTGCGAAACTACGAGTAGTGACCAGGGGCACAGGTGGCCTGCATTCCCTCTCTTCCCCAGCCGCCCCGCTATCCGGGGTCGAGGAGGGGGAAGAACAACCCTCTTGGCTATCACCGTTCCCCTCACCGTCACCCGCAACGCGATCATCGAAGCCAGAACAGCTTTCCCCCCCTCCGTCGTCGCTCGATCCCTCTACAGTGCCTTCCAAATATGATTGCTCTGACGGTTGGGAATCCTCACCGGCGGCCTGATTAGCCACCCCACCTGAACTCTCTGGCGGACAATGGTCTGAACTCTCACCCGGACAGAGGGGTTGACTCATCGGTGATGCTTCAGTCTGCGTCATGGAGAGGCCAGAATCGCCATTCCTCATGTTGCTGTGTGGGACCTCGCTATTCAGGTGCGCTCCTAGGGGGGGCAAACATCCGTTTCCGGAGCATAGTCGAGGCAAGATTGATCTGGACGTAATAATTGTAAGAATGTCACCGCAGGGTCGTCCAGAGGCAGGCTGCCTCCCGAAAACCGGGTACGCGTTGCACAGGAAGTGTCGCTCCATCAAGCTCTAGCTCAGTCGATGGAGGAATAGGCCCGACGAGGAGCCGGTAGCCGGGAAAGGAAAAGGAGTTCCGGGACACCGCGGCCCGACAGCAAAGTCTTCTCCATGCCGGGGATCGATCCCATCAATTCCAAGAGGACGGCGGGAAAGGTTGGCTCAGGGGAGTTTGATGGGGGGACGTTTAGTATCCGGTTCATCCGCGGGCTGATTTTTTGCCGGGGAGTGAGGGGGCGCCGCCGGAGGAGATTTCCGCAGATGCTGGAGCACCGGCGGATTGGACGCCTCCGTCAGGGGCAGCATGGAATTACCCCCGCGGCCAGACGCAGGGTTTGGGAGGTGGGAAACGATGGCGGTGTGTCGTTCGATGAGGAACCAGCCGAGAGCGAGAAGGGCGATCGCCGAAGCCGCGAGAACATAACGGGGCCGGCGCAGGGTATCGGAAGGTGGACGGGATGATGCAGGGGGGGCAATCTGAGCCTGAAGCGCCGAGGGGGTTGCCGTCGCCTCCGGCGCAGGAGCCGGGGGCCAAACAGCGGGAATTTGAGAACGGAAATAGGCTCGCAGCAGATGATCCAATTCGTCATCTGGGGGAAGGGCCGGGAGAGGAGTATGTGGCTCTGTCATGGCTTTGCGTCCAAAGTTTTCTTACAGGTTAGCTGTTTCCGGTCCAAGCTTGAGTTTTGGAACGTAGTCCGTCCTGTGATGCCAGAGAACCTTCTGCACGGTGCTCGGCAGGCAATCGCTGTGCCAGGAACCGCCCAGGGGTTGGGGTCATAGTTCCGACTCCTGCGGGGCAGCCAGCGGTGTGCCAGTTTGGGGGCGGCGGCATTGCTCTTTCTGTTTGACCAGAGCAGCCAATCGCTGGCGGGCACG
This sequence comes from Thermogemmata fonticola, assembly GCF_013694095.1. Lineage (NCBI taxonomy): Bacteria > Pseudomonadati > Planctomycetota > Planctomycetia > Gemmatales > Gemmataceae > Thermogemmata > Thermogemmata fonticola. The sequence goes on from NZ_JACEFB010000013.1 coordinate 13,846, forward strand.
AGTCAGGCGCATATGGACAGCCGCAACCGCGATGTTCAAATACTCGGCAATGCGGTGGGTGTCGTAATCCCAAGCATAACGGAGGGTCAGGATTTCGCGGTCTGCGGGGGCGAGTTCCTGGAGCAAGCTCCGAAGCCGGGCAAATTGCTCGGTGTGTTCGAACCGCTCGACCGGTGAAGGCTGGGGGGCGACCACTCCGTTGAGGACCTCCATGCTTTGGGTACCGTGGCGGCGGAAAGCGCTTTTGGCCATATCTTCGGCCAAGTTGCGGGCCACGCGGAGGAGCCACGCCCGCGGGTTTTCGATGGTTTCTCCTGCTTCCCACTGCCGCCACAAGCGCAGGAATGTTTCCTGCATAATGTCTAAGGCCAGGTGGCTATCCATCCAACGGGCATAGGCAATCGCCCAAATCTCCCGGCTATAGGCCGCATAGAGGCGCTCAAACTCCCGCCGTCGGGCGGAGTCCCTAGGGGAATCCGGCAGCGAATGGTGACCACCCATCCCAGCGTTGCGCCCGCCTCATCGAGCGAGGGCCTTGTTGCCTGGCGCCTATATGACGATGAACCTGCTGTCATCCTAACCGATGATGACCAAGTTGTCGCGGTGGACGATTTCGGCATAAGGGAGCTGCCCGAAGCGTTCCCGGATTTGGGTACTGGTCAGGCCGCGGATGCGTTGGGCTTCCGCCGCGGAATAGTTGCTCAGTCCCCGTGCGATTTCCTGCCCCTCTGGCCCGCAGATGGCCACGAGGTCTCCCTTGGTAAAGTTTCCGTCGATCCGGACGACGCCGACAGGTAAAAGGCTTTTCCGCTGCTCCAGCAAGGCGCGTTGGGCCCCGGCGTCGATGTGCAAGGTGCCTTTGGGTCGAACGGTGAATCCGAGCCACCGTTTCCAGGCCGGTAGGTCTTCGCCGTGGGGTAGAAACAGCGTGCCCAGCGGTTCCGCCGCAAAGAGCCGGTCCAGCACGTGATCCCACCGGCCATTGGCAATCACCACCGCTTCCCCCGCCGCCGTGACCAATTGAGCCGCCTTGAGCTTGCTCCGCATGCCGCCCGTGCCGAGGCTGCTGCGCGTCGAAGCTGCCAGAGCGAGAATCCGGGAGTCGATCTTCTCCACCGTGGGTAAGAGGGAAGCATCGGGGTTGAGGCGGGGATCATCGGAATACAGGCCATCCACGTTGGTCAGGAGCACCAAAAGGGGTGCCCGGAGCAGGTTGGTCACCAAGGCGGCCAAGTGGTCGTTATCCCCGAATTTGATCTCCGCGACCGAGACAGTATCGTTCTCGTTGATGATGGGCAGGGCGCCGTACTCGAACAGGGCGTGGATGGTATTGCGGACGTTGAGGTAACGGACGCGGTGCTCGAAATCTCCCGCCGTGAGGAGGATTTGAGCCACAGCCCGCCCGTGGGGCGCAAAGCATTCCTGATACAATTGCATCAGCCGCGATTGTCCCACGGCCGCACAGGCTTGAAGCTGGGGCAATTCCCCCGGCCGCTGCGGCAACCCCAACAGCCCCACCCCAGCGCCAATCGCTCCCGAACTGACCAAGACCACCCGCCGACCGGAGCGGTGTAAACGCTCGATCTGATCAGCCAGGGATTGCATCCGTTCCCGGTCGATCTGCCCACGGCTATCGGCCAGGACGTTTGTACCCACCTTGATGACAACGAGGCGGGCTGGAATTACCCACTGCTCGCGTAATGGATCCGGCATAGGTCGATCCGTCATAGCCATCTCATTTGGGCGGAAGCTGCTGGAGAAGGGTTTATACGGCCAGACGCCGAGAACGCAAATGCCACTTCCCACTTGTCCACCCCTAGGTCAGGCAGAAACCGCCAGGGTTGGGCGTCCTAGGAACACTGGGCTGATCGAGGGAAATGCCTAGCCTGGAAGTCAACGCTGCAGAATCGGCAGGTAGTTGTTGGGCAGTTGCAGGATGATCAAGGCCATGGCCGTGGCATACACCGCGCCATGGTAGGGGTCGAGCCACAGGCCGCCGCTGGTGCGGGCCTTGTGGAGCAACTCCTGACGGATGGCGGGAAACCAGGTGTTCCAATATCGTTCCCGTGCCGTCCACATGGCCAGAGCGGCGTAATAGTGGCCGTACCAGTAATGCTGGGGTGGAATGTCCCGCAGCGATAGGGGCCGGCCCGGCAGGAATTGGAGCAGGTATTTCAACCCGCGCTCGATTTCGCCTCCCTGGTACAGCCCGGCGCTATACAAGCCGACGATGGCAGCCGCTGAGCGCGCAAAGGCCGAATGCCCTTGTCCTTTCCAATAGCTGAAGCCGCCATCGGCGACCTGGCACGCCTTGATATAAGCGACACCGGCATCAATCACGCTTTTGCGGATAAACAGGCCGGCATTTTTGGCGGCTCGAAGGGCCATCATGTGGGCCACAGTCACGGATACGTCGGCAAAAGCAGCCCGCGGTTCGTAGCGCCAGCCCCCCTCCTTGTTCTGAGCGGCGATGGTGAAAGCGACCGCTTTTTCCAAGGCCGCACGCACGGTTTGGTCCTGGCGGGGGGTGGGCATCATGCCGCAGACCTCCGCTAGGAACAGGGTGCCGAAGCCGTGGCTATACATGGGGCTGGGTTGCGTCGCCAGCCGCCCGCTGCCTTGGCTCTCAGGAGTGGTCAGGAAACCGGGATAGGGGCCATCCGCCATCGAGGCGACATATTCGGCCGCCCGCAACACTTCATTGCCGAATCGACCCCGCCCAGGTTGATGCCCCCCCGCCATCAACGCCAGGGCCGCCAGTGAGGTAATACCCACGGCAGAGCCGCTCCGATGATCCACAAAGGAACCCTCGGCATTCTGATTGCGGGCCAGGAACTCCAAACCGCGATCGATCGCCTCTTGCACCTCGGAGGTGATCTCCTGGGCTGCGTCCCGGCGATCCTCTCCCCCCCCAGCGACGCCAGACCGCGGCGGCTGAGCATGGCTGAGCCAAGCGCCTGTACTGCCTGCCAGCGCGCCTGCTGTCACCTTCAGCCACTGCCGCCGACTGATGCCTATCGCGGTTGTCCTTTCGGGTTCAGACACGGCGTCGTCTCCACTTCTCCACGCATGATATACTTAAGCCCTATTCAAGCACGGTGCATCTTCCAATCTTGCCTCGCGTCGTTCACCTTGGATTCACCTTTTCCTGAACCGTGAGGAATCACTTTTTCTGAAGCCGGGAGGAATAATATTGTTCCAGCAGTTTGGTGTATTTCGGGATCAATTCCTGGCGGTAGTATTCGCTTGCCTGCCGGCGTAAGGTGTCCGGTAAATGGCCCCAGACATTGCGAACCCAATCCTGCTCCCAATTCGGAGGTGCGGTGCGGGAGGGAGCAAGGGGTTTTTTCTGGGGGTCAGGGCGGGCGATTCCGCCCGGGGCTTTCGGTTCGGCGTCGATTTTCTGAGCCGCTGGCATGGGGTTTTTGCCTCCGGTCGGTGAGGAGGGGGTGCGGGAGGTCTGCGTGTCAGGCCGTGGGGAAGATGCTCCCTGGCGGGGGCGACGTGTGAAGGAGGGGGGCGTTCCCGGCTGCTCCTGACCGGAGGCGGAAGAACCCTTTCCTCCGGAGCCTGAAGGCGAGGGAGAATTGGACTTGCTCCCCAAGGGCGGAGCGTTGCCTCCTTTGGGCATTGGAGTTGAGGAGGAATTATTTCCCGAAGGATTGTCCTTCCCCATGGGCGGATGTTGCGGTTCCTTATTGCCCCCCTTGGGAGAGTCTTGAGGGGAATCCTGGGGCGGCTTCGGGGGCGGTTCCATGGGGGACTGCTTCTGATTCTTTTGGCTTTGGTCCTTGGGTGGCGGAGGCGGCGGGGGATGCAGGAGGGCATCGATATCCTTGAGGATATCGCGTTGGGTTTGCTGGGTTTGAGGGCCGGGGTTGGCCTGAGCCAGCTCCTGGGAAGCTTTTTGGGCATTGCGAATGATGCGCTGGAGGATCTCCCGCGGATCTTCCGGAGCCTCAGCGGGGGTCGGAGTCTCAGCGGCGGGTTGTGATTCCGGGGAACCATCAGGTCCGGCAGGGCGTGGGGGCGGGGCGACGTCCACCTGATCTAAGGCATCGCTGTCCGATTCCAGGGAAGTGCCTTCCTCCAAGGCGGCGGCTTCGAGCGCAGCGGCTTCGCGTAGATGGTATGCGCCCAAGGTTTCGATCCGGCTGTGATACCATCGGGTTATCATGGTTATCAGATGATGGCCGCGTGCCGTCACGCGTCGCTCCGGGCGCAGGAGGGAGGAAGGCGGATCATCCGCAGTGCCTTGGGGGATATTGGTGGGATCGGGCGGCTGGAGCCGGGGCATAGGAGGCGGTGCCGGTCGGGGTGGCGGAGCCACGGGAAGGGCAGGAGGAGCCTCCTCCGGTTGAGCTGTGGATTCGTCCAAGAGTGCGGCGAGCTTTTGGAAAAGGGCCGCGATTGTCCGTTGGGCAGCCTCTAGCTCCTGAAGTTCTTCACGATCGGCATCGGAAAGGCGGGACAGGTCCGGATGGTGCTGGGCGAAGGCGGCCGTGCGCTGGTGAATCTCGGCTTGCCAAGCGCGCAGGGCCTTGAGCTGAGCTAGGGGGGGAATCATTTCTCCCCGGAAGGCGGCAGGATCGGAGGATGCCGAGGGGGGGCGGGGAGAAGCGGAACGATCCGGGGCCGGCGGTGTCAGGCTGCCGCTATCGTCTTGCAGGGCGAGCAACAGTTGCTCCAGCCGGCGAGCGGCTTGTTCCATCGGTTGCACCAGACGTTGCTGGGCGGCTGTCTCCGCTTGGTCGCTCCAGGGAAGATCGGGATCGAGATCGTCGAGGCGTTGGTGGATACGCCCGGCGGCCCGCTCCAGCAGTTCGGCGGTGTCGCGAATGAGATGTTGGAGAACCGGCCAGTGGCTCAGTTCCTCCGCGAAGGGCCGGACATCTTCGGCGAGTTGTTTCTGGTCCTCGGCCAAAGCGGCGTAGCCTTGCTGAAGGGTGCGGGTCCAGCGTTTTTGGGCGAGAAGCTGGTGATGCAGGCGCTGGGCTTCGGCGATGCGGGAACGCTGGCGTTCCAGGAGGGCCTGGAGGCGATCGCGGAGTTGACGGCGTTTTTCATCCGCGAGCCGCTCGGCGGGGGAATGAGCAGCCACAGTGGCATCGAGGCGGTCGCGGGCTTCGTCCAAGCGCTCGATGGCCTGGACTTGTTCGGCCCAGGCAGCTTGGCCCTGCTGGAGCGCTTGCTGGGCGGCTGCCATCTGATCAATCGCCTCCTGGAGGGCTTGGAGGACTTCGGGCTGCCCCTGACGTTGGAGGCGTTGGAGCAATTGTTGGGCGTGTTCCTGGAGCTGACCCTGTTGGCGGGCCAGGCGTTGCAATTCCGCGGTGCGCTGGGCGGGATCGCTCTGTTGAGCGGCTTTTTGGGTGCGCCGCCGCAACTCATCCTGGGCGGTCCCCAGGGCGTCGAGACTATCCGCAGCCGCCCGCAGACGGGTCAGTTCTGGAATGGGGTCGGGGGTTTGTTCCTTCAGAGCGGTGATGAGGCGTTCCAGCCGTTCGGCTGCCTGGCGAGTTTGGCGAGCGGCCTGGGCCTGGAGATTGTTCCGCAGAGCGCTAGCGGCCTGCCGGAGGTCTTCGGCGGTGGTTTGGCCTTGGGCGGCCTGGATGGCCTGGCGTAAAGCGGCAGCTTCCTGAGCGGCTAGCTCGGCCTGGCGGAGCCGCTCCTGGGCGAGGGTTTGTTCCACGGCGGCTTGAGCTTGGAGGAAGGATCGCTGGGGGGAGTCCGGGGGAAGTTGTTGGGCTTGTTGCAGGATGTCGGCAGCACGCTGGCGGGCGGCAGCCGCCGCCGAGCGGGCTTGCTCGGCCTCCGTTTCCTTAGTCTGGGCCAAACTGGCGGCGCGGCTCAGAAGCGCTTCCGCTTGCTCCGCTGCCGCATCGAGCCGGGTAGCTCGGCGTTGCAACTCGGCTTGCTGCTCAGCGGGTAACTGGCCAGGCGTCTGGCCGGCGGGAATCTGTTCTCCCAGACGTTGCAACTCCGAGGCTTGTTGCAGAAGTTGCTGCTGGAGCAGCCGGGCAGCACTGCGCACATCGGCGGCCCCGCTCCACTCCGTGAGCAATTCGGCCAAAGCCTGCAACTGCTCTTGCACCACCCGCTGCTGTTGCCGCAGGGCCAGGAGGCGCTCTTCCACGAGAGGGGATGGCTGAAGTTTCCCGCCCGCGGCTTCCCGCAATTCCCGCAGCCGATTCTCCAGGGATGGCAACTCCTGCTCGGCGAGCCGTTGCAACAGGTCCGCGGCGGCTTGCAAGCGCTGGGTAGTCGGGGAGGGCGGCAGAGCGTTGGTTTGAACCAAAGTTTGCAAGCGGAGAACCCGGCTGCGCAGACCTTCCTGCGGGTCCTCCAGCCGCCCGCGTAGGAGGTGCTGCCCTTGTTCTACGCGCAGGAGCCGCTCGCGGTTGCTCGCTTCCTGCGCTTCATCCCTGGGCTGTGCTACGTACCCCTGCATCTGTTCCTGGGCTTCCTTATGCTGTTCGCGCAGGCGGAGGCTTTCCGGAAGCAGGGCGGTGAGTTCCCGCTGTACGATGGCCAGGAGGGTATCTTCTGTGACGATCATCAGCGTAAAGTCCCACGCGGGAGGGGGAATGCCGGACGGCATTTCCGAAGTCGGCGAGGGGGTCTCCCCCGTGGCGGCGGATGGCTTATGGCGGCCAGGTGGTTTGCAGGGCGAGATGTCGTCCCCATCCCAAGCGACGACCCGCAGATGCAGAATGTCTCCCGGTTGCGGAGGGCGGCCATCGGCATGCCGGAATTGCTGCAAAGGCAGCAGTTGTTCGCAGTGGTAGGTCCGCCAGGGGCGGGCGAAGGGGAGCGGGCTGCATAGCGCCGGGCTAACCTGCTGCAAACGGCCTAAGTCGAGCACATCCCACGTGTGAAGGACGTTTTCCCCTTCCCAGGAGTATTCCAAAGCGATGCGTCGCAGGCCGTAACGCGGGTCCGCCGCTGTCACATGGAGGGGCAGATGGGCCGTGGGGACGTACCATTGGGAATCCGATTCGGCATGGGGTCGGAGGAGGACGACGTGGGGAGGGGGGTCCGGGAGGAGGCGGATTTCCAGCAGGCGCGTGCTGGTTAGCCCGGTCGTGTCGGTCAGCTTCCAGGCGTAGGTGCCTGAGAAGGCGGGCTGAAAGCGCCCTTGAATGACCGTCCCTTCCTCGTCCAGTTGCAAGGGGATGTCGTCGGCGAGGGAAGCATGGAGGGAGAACACTGGAGGCAGAAGCGCAGGAGTTCCGACCTGTAAACCCCGCAACGGGGTCAAAAGGGATTGGTGAGTCAGATCGCCCAGGTACACCAACCGGGCCTCGGCTAGCGGAGTGTCCACCCGTGCCCGCAGGTGCAGAATGGAACCAGCAGGGATTTCGAGCACGGCAGCGGCATCCGGCAGATACCCTTCCGGCAGGCCCGTATAGGCGGGAGGTACGAGGCGGAATTGCGGGGAAGGTCGGCCTCCCATGGCCACAAATTGGGGAGGCGGGACGATGGTGACAGTATGCCAGGGCGTGGTGCTATCATTGGCCCGAATGCGGAATTGGTAGGTCTGGCTGAAACGCTGGGCCTGCCAAGCAACGGAAACGGGGGCGGCTGTTCCACGCACCGGGTCGCGTGTCAGGGGATAGCTTTCCAGCCATTGCTCTCCCGACGGCAGGCGGATTTCCACCTCGGCTTGTTCCGGGAGGACGCCGTGTACGACGAACACCAGCGTCCAGGATTCGCCACGGGCCAGGCGGGTGGGGAGGACTTGGGGTTCCACAATCTCGATGCGGGTCTGCGCGGGCCAGGGATGCACCCCGTAAGGATCGACGAAACGCAGAAGGGCTACCGCTGCTCGCTGGCTGTCCAGGAGTGCCCCAAGCGCGGTGGTGGCGAGCACCAACATGACGAGCCAAATCTCGCGCCAGGCAGCTCCGCTGGGGATCCAGGACTGCGAGTCATAACGTTCGTACCATCGCCGGGCGGCGCGAATGACCGCGGTGGCAAAGCGCTGGGGGACTTCCGGCTTTTCGGGATCCTGGCTTTGCAAGAAAGTCACAGCGGAAGCCAGGGTGTCCTGTAACTGCGGATTTTGCTCTTCCAGAGCGAGTGCGACGGCCAGGGGATCGGTGCGCAATCGCCAGGCGGCCAGCCACTCCCACCGGAAGACCGCAGCGGCGGCCAGGAGTGTCAGCACAAGCCCTACGGCCCGCACCACGTTAGGCAGGTGCCACAACACATCGGCCAGGGTGAACAGCAGCATCGGCAGCAGCAGAACCAGGGCCAAGCGGGCTGTGGCGCGCGCCAGATGAGCCATGCGGCGCGCACGCCCCAGGATTTCCAGGCTGTCCGTGAGGGATTCCCGGCTCCGGGGAGGATGCAGAATGATGCTCATCGCTGCCGTCTCCTCTGCGGCGAGTATTTGGACTGCTCAACTTGGGGCAACGGCCTGCCTCCTTTGGGCCAGTGGCTTGTTCTCACGTGGCTGGTGGCTTGCCTCGTGCGGTTTCCCAGAGCCTCGTACCGGCGGAACCAACGGGACTGCGCCCGTGAGCGACATTCCGCGCGCTCATTTGTCAGCACTCTTGCCCTAAGCGGACCGGCTTGGGGTTTGCGGGTGTTCTGGGCCACGGTAGCTTGTGCTGGCTTCGCCCCCTGCCACCCTCATCATAACAGGCGGGCCCGCTTTCGCAAAAGCCACTCGCTGCCGACGATTCCGATCAAGATCAGGTACACCCAAGGCAAGTTCCACAAGGGCCACAGCGGCTCCGCCTGGCTGAGCGGCACGCGGGGCGGGGGGGGAAGGTCCGTCCACAAACGGTCCACCTCGGCGAGGCTGAAGAACTGGCCGCCGCTGCGGGCCGCAGCTTCCACCATTTCCTTGCGGTTCAAGTCGATCCGGTCGAGTTCGGCCCACGGAGGAAGCACTCGTGCCGAAGCAGTGGGTGGCTGCTGGCCGGGCGGCGCTTCCGGATGGATCAGTGTGAACTGGTAGTCGCCCTCGGAAACACGGGTGAGTACGGTTTCGTACTGTGGGATGGGGCCGGGGACGCGGGCCAGCGTAAGCGTGGCGGTCTCGCCGGTTTCCGGTGTGCTCGACCCATGTGGGGAGTTCAAAGGGCGGCGCTGCACGGTGACGCGGACGGCTTGCTGGGCTGCCGGCGGCGGGGCATCCACTGGAAATCGCACCACGACTTTCATCGTTTCATCCCGGCGGAACTCGGCTTTGGGGGTGACCTTCAACTCTGGGCGGCGTACGCGGAAGCGGGCCAAAAAGCGGATCGCCTGCAACCAGAAGCGATCGAAGTATTCCTCCTGTTGCCGCCAGCGCCACCGCCAGGTGTCATCGAAACCGAAAAACAGCACCATGCCGGAACCCGCAAACATCTGCAACACCAGCGGGTGAGGTTCGCTTTCGTTGGGATGGGATGGCGGCAGTGTGGCCAGCACGCTAGTCTGCGGCTTGCGCTGGTAACCCCGTGCGTACCAGTACAAGGGGGGCAGTTGTTCCCACACGCGTAGCGACTCGCCCAGGTCCGGATGGAAGCGAAAGATGGGATGCTGCTGACCCAACTCGGTCAGCCGGGGCCGGTATCCCTGGATCGCCTCGGGAGTCGGATTGGACTCTCCTGAGGAAGGGGCACGCACCGTCACGGGCAGGATGGCCGCTAAGGGGGTGTCCGCCCACGCCGCGGGTGTGAAATGGGCCCCGCAAAGGAACAACAGCCCGCCTCCCTTGACGGTGACAAACTCGCTCAGGTCCTGGAGGGTGCGGGAAACATGCGGCAAGCGGCGGGGGTCGATGTCTCCCAACAGGATCACATCGTAGCCGAAGAGCTGCTCGCGGGTCGGAAAGTCGCTGCGGAAGGCCGAGCGGTCCGTCTCCGCCCAGCCCGGCGAAGCGTTGAGCAGAATGGTATCCACGGAGATGTGTCGGCCGCCAAGGGAATGCTCCGATTCCCGCTCCAGCAGCACCTTGATAAAACGGAAGTCGTAGCGCGGGCGGCCTTCGATCATGAGCACGCGCACACGTCGGGCTTCAGTGACCCAAACCGTCCGTTCCAGGCGGTTATTGCTCGTCAGCGTTTCACCGGGCACAGGAGGAACTTGCACGATGAAGACCTTCTCGCCCGGCTCCGTCGGGGTGTAGCTGATCGTGACGGGAACGGGAGCGCCGCCTAGCGGCGGGGCGGCTGCCACCCGGCTGCGTTCGATCAACTGGCCGCTTGCCTTGTCTTTCTCGTAGAGGACCACGGGTACTGTGCCCGCCGATTCTGTTCCCCGGTAACTAAGGCGAACATCGAAGACCAGCCGGTCGCCGACCATGACCGTCTCTTCCACCTGCAAATCGGACAGGATCAGATCGGGGGCTTCCCAGACATCGCCGATCCCAACGAGGTAGAGGGGAACCCCAGCGCGGGCTGCCTCCGCCGCCACGGCGGACCATTCCTCACCCTCTGTTACGACCCCGTCGGTAAAAACGATGATCCCGGCCAGCGGCGATCCCCGGAAGGCCTTCAAGACGGCATGCACCCCGTCCCCCAAACGGGAGGCGTTCCCCTCAGCACGCAACTGCTCAACAGCTTGCCGGGCAGGGTCCAATCCCCCTTCTTCTTCCACCGTGGCGACGGGCCGGAGAGTCTCGTCCACACAGTAGATGTGCAGCTTGACTTTGTAGCGTCGCAACAGCCGGGCGAGGCCATCTTGACGCGAATCGGCGAGCAGGTGCTGCACCAACTGCCAGCGTGCGGCCGAGGAGGAACCCAACTCCCGCAACAGCGCATCGACTCGTGCCCGCACCGCTGCATCCCGGTAATTGTCGCTATGATTCATGCTCCGGCTGACATCGAGGAGGATGACCAGGTCCGGCCAGCCTTCCCGATCATAAACGGTACGCCACTGCGGCAGAATGAGCAGAACCAGCCAAGCCCAGCAGACGGCCCGCAGCAGGGCGGGAAGCCAGAGCGCACCCCACGAGGCGGCCAGGCGTTCCCGGCGGTAAATCCACACCGTTCCCAGGATCAAAAAGAAAACTAAGGCCAACAGCCCCCACCCTTCCTGGGACGGATGAGGGGTGAAAACGGGGGCGCGTTCCAGCCGAAGCGTGGAGGTCTCCCCTTGGGGGGCATCGGGTACCGCCAAAATCCGGTGGGCGAACTCCCGCCACGCCGGCGGCATCCCCTCGGCAAGGGTCCCGCGCATGTCGGAGATCCACAGGACAGCAACCAGGCCGACGATGGCCAAGGTCAGCGGAACGATGGCGCCGCCCAAAATGGCCGTCACTCCCCGATGGAGTCGCGGAGCGGAAGTCAGGGCGCCGCGTGGGGAAGCGCCCGCCGCCGGTCCCCAGCGCCAGGCTAAGACCATTTCGGCCAGCAATACCAGCAAGCCAGCAAGGATCAGCCCACGGGCCACACGCGGACCTTGGGGGTGGGGCAAAATGGTGATTTCCGCACCGCTGTCCGAAGAGGGCACGATTTCGGAAGCATCCCCGACCACTTGGACCGGCTGAAGCATAGCCAGTTCGGCGGGATTGAGCCGCTTCAAATTGGACTCCGTCGGTTGGCCAGGGACGGCCGGTGGCGTGTTGACCCAGAAGATGCGCCGCTCGCCCGACTCACGCACCACTTGGTGCAAACCGCTCCGCGAGACGCCGGGTATGCGTACCACCGCAGCCTGCTCTTCTGCTACCAGAAGAACCGATCGCCCCGACTCCCCTTCTGGCGGCTGATACTGGACCGCCAGACCGGCATGCGGCAAGGGGTAAAACTCCTCCAACGTATCCCCGACCTCCAGCGTATGCCGATCGGCTGGCACTGCGGCATAGCGCAGCAACTCCTGATGGAAGGGCAGGTAGGTGGGCAAGGGGGGCCAATCGTTCCAGTCTTCGTTGAAGGAACTGGTGAAGAGGAAAACCCGGCCCTTGTGCCAGCGCCACTCCAGGAGGGCGGGATCGGTGGCTCCAACGGTAGATGTCCCTCGCGCCGGTACGAAGTCCAGCCAACGTTTGACTCCGCTTTCTGGAGTGGGCCGGACCCGGACGTAGCGGCGGAATGGCACATTGATCAGCCCTCCGCGGACCCGTTCATCCCGGAACAGGGCCAGCAACGGCTGGCGGAAGGCGTCTTCCTCCGCGGCGAGACGATAGCTTGCACCTTCGGTCGAATTTAGACCGACCACTTCTTCCAAAGGGAAGGGGAGCAGGCCGCGCCCCGCCTTGTGCAGCACCCGATTGTAGTCCTGGAGATGTTGGCCCGCTTGCGGACCTAGACCCAACAGAATGCTGCCCCCTTTGCGGGCGAAGGCTTCCAAGCGGGGCACCCATTCCGGACTGGGCAGTGGCAGGTCGCAGAGATAGACCGCTTCATATTCATCGAGCGCTCCCAGAGCCGGATCGAGGAATTCGGTCACAGTCACCATCCGCGGACGGGCAGGGGTCCATTCCGCGGCGGCGCTATCGGGTAGCAACGCCCGTTGCAGATCGCCCGCTGTGCGGCGTTGCAGGCTGGCTTCCGGTCGCCCCTCCACCAACAGCACCGGGATCGCGGCACGGACCGAAACCACGACGCCCCGCCGGTCGTCCGCTGCCAGAGCATCCCCGCTGGATACCTGAACCAACACGAGATGCTGGCCGGTTTCTGTGAAGCGCAGAGGGTTCTGTTGGCCGAAGGTGACGGTCACACGCCCGCCGGGGGGAAGATGCGCAATCAATACTTGCTCCCGCGCCGCGGGACGTTCGTAATCCGATCCCGGACGGCCGACCAGCAGTTGCACGACCAGATTGCGGTATTCCCGCTGGCCATAGTTCGCCACCACCGCGGTCGCCGAAACCGCACCTTGGACCAGCGGCGCCGGCTCGGAGATACTCAGGTCCGCCACGCAGAGATTGTCTGTGTCGTGTTGGGCGACATCCAGCAGGACGATCTCGGCTCGGTCCGCCAGACGCTGCCAGGACTCCGCCACGGGATGCTGATCTGTCCCGGACCGCAGGATGCCCTGCCAGGCGCTTTGCTGCAAGTCCGTGATGAATGTTACCTGCTTGCGGGGGTAGGATGCCGGGGAGCGGTCCAAGGCCTCGTGTATCAGCGGTAAAGCAGCGGTGAGGGGTGTGTTGCCGTGGCTCGGCGGCAGAGCATCGATTTCCCGGATCACCCGTTCGATCTCTTGAGCCGGTCCTGGTACAATCGTCTCGGCTCCCTCTCCCACGGCCACGACGGTAAAACTGTCACCGGCTCCCGCTTGCTCGAGGAGTTTGGCCGCCTGGCGTTTCACCGCTTCCCACCGGCTCGACGCCGCCCCTTCCGGCTGTGCCGTGAGGCTCAGAGAGCGATCCAGGATGATCACGTGGTGGGTTCGCGGTGCGCGGATGAGAGTCTGCCCGGCGTTGGGCCAAAGGTGTTGCCACAGAGGCTCGGCCCAGTCCGTCGCCGCCACCATCGCGCCCAGGGGCAAAGCCAGAACCAGGATGCGCAGGAGCAGTAACAGCCATTGTTCCAAGCGGCGGTGGTGCCGCCGTTCCGCTACCAGCAAAAAGCGGATGGCAGCCCACGGTACGATCCGATACCGGCGCCGGAATAAAAGGTGAATGAGTAGGGGAACGCCCACGGCGGCCAAAACACCTGCAACAGCCAGCCCGGGCGTGAACATGGTCATTCCGCTCTCTCACTCCGCCAAAGGGGGCCGCTAACTTCCCCGCTGTCCAGTATCGCAGCCGCCGCTCACCCTGGCAACCACGCTTTCTTCATCCCCGCTTCAACAACATACTCCTCCCGGAACCATTACTACTCATATATGAACCCAAACTTCCACCTGCGACGGCGGCAGACGCCCTGGTGCGCGACGCCTTCCCCAATACCCGCGCTTCCTTTCTCCCCGCTCTTCTCCCCCGACCGATTATTCCCTCTGGGACTTGTTGGACGCTAGATATTTACCGAGGAAGGCGAGGAATTGCTCCAGAAGCGTCGTCGGGTCTCCTGGCCGCCCGAAGATGGTGACGCTGGTGGCAGTGACGCAGATACGTCCGGCAACGCCGCTGAGCGTAATCTCCGCCTGCGTCGCTTCGCTGTTGACGCGCACCTTGGTCCCCGGCGGCGCTTCTGACTCCCAGCGGTCCACATAAGCGGCGACATCCAAAGGCTCGCGAAACTCGAAGACTAAGCGATCCAGCACCGCCCCAAAAACCTGGCGAAACGCCGCTTGGCGAACCAACTCCACGCTGCTCAATTGCCCGACTTCCCGCCGCCAAATGACCTGAGATGGATTGGACTCATCCAATTCCAGGAGTACCGTGTATTCAAAATCCGGGGTGCGGATCGTGCCGGAGCCGGTGGTCTCACAAACGGCCTCCATCTCTTTGCGTTTGTAGCCGAACTGTTCGCGGATGCGTTCGTACATTTGGTCCAGGTCGGCCTTGAGGTCCGAGTGGCCGATGCGCTGGACAAACTTCCGGGCTGACTCGTTAGCCCGTTCGGGAACTGTGTAGCTCTTGCGGAAACCGGAGAGGTCCTTGAGCCGCCCGGCGATTTCGGATCGAAAAATGACGCGTTGGAGGCGGCTAGGACTGAGCCATTCCGCGGGATTGGCCTGGCCTGGAGTGAAAGCGGCTAGGACGTGTTGGGACAGCACCGCTTCCCCTTCTGGCGTCAGAGGGGGGAAGCACAACGGGGTTTGTTGTCGGTCGGCCTCGTGGGTTTTGCGCAAGGTCCGCGGGACGGCATAGGCCAAGTAGCGGTGCAAACCCGCAGCCGTCAACCGGCCGGCGGAATCGAGCGCTTCCGCGGCCCGGCCCTCGAAGGCCTCCCGCAGATGGTGCCGCCAGATGCCTTGTTGCAGGGACACCGAAGTCCAGGACTCCTCCTCTTCTGCCGCCGCCGTCAAGATGACGTGCTTGCCGGTAGCGATGCGGGCCAACTCGCGTTCGCTCCAGCCGCCCTGGCCGTGAGCTTTCGGGATCGGCAGCGGACTGAAGTCGCAAAGCCAGGTGAGGCGGCGTGCGTTGGGGGCGGCTTGTTCCACCAGGCGGAAGACCTCGGCGAAGGGCAGTGCGGTCGCGGCAGGATCGTCTCGCAGAGTGTCCGCGCAGGCCAGAAATGTTTTCCCGGAAGATGTCCACGTGCGGGTGATCCAGAGAATCACAATCTCCTCGACATTTTCCCAAGAAGTGCCCAAACGGCGCAGATGGGAAGCCAGCGCAGCACAGGTGGTGTGATGAGCGGTCCAGAGGCGGGTGTGACTCGAAGGATAGCCGCACTTCGATAGGGTGCGCAGGAAGGCTTGGGCATCGGAAGTAGCCCAAGGCAGCGCTGGCCCGGCCTCGTAAAACGTTTCCACCGCTACCGCTAAGGCTGCACGCTTGGACACCACAATTCCCTCTCCCACGTTTGCGAGTCACCAGCGCCCCATCCCCGTGGGCTGCTCCCGGCTCGCATGGTATTGTACCTTGAGTCAGCCTGGGCAGTTCTTCGGAGGCTGCGGGGCAACCCACGACGTGCCGCTCTGAGAGGGAACAACGGAGCTTGGCCCGGCGTGGCGTACCGGCTTGCTGTAGAGTAAGAGGCTGGAGCCGTCCATCAGCTTGGGCAAGCATTAGGTAGCCAACCCATGGTCGGTCCGTTGCGTGCTGTTGATGTCATTCGCAAAAAGCGGGATGGGGGAAAATTGACCCCTGAGGAAATCGCCTTTTTTGTCCAGGGGGCGGTTTCGGGAACGGGGTGGATGCCTTATCAGGTGTCCGCCCTGTTGATGGCCATCTACTTCCGGGGGATGGACCTGGAGGAAACCGCCTGCTTGACCCAGGCCATGGCCGCCTCTGGGCAGCGCTGGGACTGGTCGGACCTGCCGGGTCCGGTGGTGGACAAGCACAGTACCGGCGGCGTGGGTGACAAAACTTCCCTGATCCTGGCTCCCCTGGCGGCGGCCTGTGGTGTGTATGTGCCCATGATGTCGGGGCGCGGCTTGGGCCATACGGGCGGAACCCTCGACAAACTGGAAGCAATCCCCGGTTTCCGGGTCGAGTGGGAGCCGGAGCAAATCCGCTCGATCCTGCGTGATGTGGGGCTAATCATGATGGGACCGACGGCGGCTATGGCACCCGCGGATCGCATCCTCTACGCCCTGCGCGACGTGACTGCCACGGTCGAAAGCATCCCGCTCATCACCGCCTCGATCCTGAGCAAAAAAATCGCGGAAGGGATTGCCGCTTTGGTTCTCGACGTCAAATGCGGCCGGGGAGCCTTCATGAAACATCGTCCGGATGCCGAGGCCCTGGCTCTGTCCTTGCAACAGGTCGGCACAGCAGCGGGCTTGCGTCTCGTGACGCTTTTGACAGCGATGGATGCTCCCCTAGGCTGTTGCATCGGCAACGCCCTGGAGGTGAAGGAAGCCATCGAAACCCTCCAGGGCCGGGGACCGGAGGATATCACCGCCTTGTCCGTCCGATTGGCAGCCCATATGGTCCTTTTGGGTGGATTAGCCGACTCGCTGGCTCAAGCGGAGGCCAGGGTTCGCCAGGCCCTCCAAAGCGGCCAAGGGTTGGAGCGGTTCCGCCGCTGTGTGATGCAGCAAGGAGGCGATCCGCGCGTTCTAGACAGGCCGGAGCTTCTCCCCCAGGCTCCGCATGTGGAAGCCTGGCGTGCTCCGCGAGCCGGTTACGTGGCGGCGCTGCACGCCGATCGCCTGGGTCAAGCCTCTATGCTCCTCGGAGCGGGGCGTGCCCGTTTGGAGGACACGGTGGACCCGGCCGTCGGAATCGTCTGCCGCGTTCGCCCCGGCCAGAAGGTCTCCCCAGGAGAGTGCCTCCTGGAGGTCCATTATCGCCAGGACCAATCTCTGAAGGCGGCATTACCGCTCTTGGAACAAGCCGTTATACTGGAAGACGGTCCGCCGGCGGCCTTGCCCAATGAACCCTTGGTGCTGCACACTTGGGGAGCAGGGACGGCATGAATCGGAGGCATGAAACGCTCAGGGGTCCTAGCAGCGGATGAAGCGGCACATGAACCGCGGGAACGGACAGCTTCGCACCGCAGTTGAGCCGGGCCGGAACGGACAGTTTCACGCCGGTAGTTGAGCCGGGCCGGAACAGAGCCAGAGGAGAGATTGCCGATGAAAATGGAGGCGGACCCCTTAGTCCAAGCCGCCTGGAGGGCCTGGGCCAACGCCTATGCGCCCTATTCCCACTTTGCGGTTGGCGCGGCGGTGGAGTGCGAGTCAGGACGCATCTTTGCCGGTTGCAATGTGGAAAACGCCAGTTACGGTTTAACTCTCTGCGCAGAGCGGAACGCCTTGGCTCAAGCTCTAGCCACGGGAGAGCGGCGCTTCCGCCGCCTGGCCGTTGTCACCGATACTTCCGTGCTTACCCCGCCCTGCGGTGCCTGCCGGCAGTGGCTTTGGGAGCTGGCCCCGGCTGCGGAGGTCATCTTGGTGAATCGCCAAGGAGTTTACCGAATACTTCCCGTGGCTGAGTTGTTGCCCCACGCCTTCGATGCCCGGCAACTGCGGACGCCCTCGCCTTCTCCGCCAGGGGAAAATGCAGGCGGCCCAACTTCGCCGGAATCCTGATTTCGACCCCATATGAGGAATGCATGCCTATGGCTGCTCCCGTCCTTGTTCTGGACCATCCGCTGCTCCAGCATCATCTGGGTCAATTGCGCGCTGTGCAAACCGAGCCGCCGGCGTTCCGTGCTTTGGTCGCCATTTTGTCCCAAGCACTCTTCGTGGAAGCCACCCGTGATGTGCGCGCCGTCCCCGCAGAAGTCACAACACCGCTGGGAACCGCGCCGAGTTGCCAAGTCCAGGAACGATTGGCCTTTGTTCCGGTCCTGCGAGCTGGTTTAGGGATGGCGGAAGCCCTGCTGGACTTCTGGCCGAAGGCAAGCGTTTGGCATCTGGGATTATACCGGGATCATGACACATTACAGCCCATCACCTATTACAACAAACTGCCGCCCCGTGTCGATGCGGACCTGGCCCTGGTCCTGGATCCGATGCTTGCCACCGGCGGCAGTGCCATGGCGGCCATTGACATCCTCAAACGCCATCACGTCCGCCGGATCAAATACCTGGGTCTGATCGCCGCCCCGGAAGGGATCCGTGCCTTGCAAAAGGCCCACCCGGATGTTCCCTTGTATCTGATGGCTATCGACGATCACCTCAATGAGCACGGCTACATTGTGCCGGGCTTAGGGGATGCCGGCGACCGCCAGTTTGCCACGTGAAGGTTGGCCCTGGTGAGCAGGGAACTCGAAAGAATCAGCCTTGGGCTGTCTTCGGATCGCTAGCGGGGCGGTCGAGAGGCGAGGTTGGAGAAGGGGATGAACTTTGAAGGTGGCGGACGGATCATGATCGCCTGGAGCGCCCGCGAGAAGACGTGACGGGCGCCTCGCCGAAAGTTACCGCCTGCCCGGTGCGCGTGCAGATGAGGGTCACGGTGCCGTTGCGGTCGATGTTCAAATCCTCGCCCCGCAAGCCTTGCCAGGTGGCGAGATACTCCAGCGTGCCGTTCAGCGGCTTGTCATCCTGGCGTTTCTTTTCGACGCCCCCTTTCCACGCCAGCAGGGGCAATTCGCCTCGCTCCGCTTGGCTGGCCAATTCCGGTTCATCGCTCCGCTTCTGCCGTCCCCGTTCCCAGCACCAAATCAAGCCGCCATCCGGACCCAGCCACAGCTCCTCCCAACTGAGTCCCTCACGAATCGGCTGGCGGATCGAACGCTGCACGTGCGACAGTCTCGAAGCTGTCATTGATGGGAACCTCTCCCGGAGCCGTCGCCGGATTCTGCTCCCCTGGCATCCACGCGAAGTAAGCGGCAGGAGCCGCGTTGGGGGCGGATCGCCCAGTGCCGGGAATACCTCCATCCTCTTATCCTGCCTGCGAAATTGTATGATACCCATGTCTCCGAAGGGGAGATAGGAGAAGGGGGGAGGAAAGCGGCACGAGCGGGGGTAGCTGATTGAGCGGGGGAAGCAGCGGGCGGGCCGATCCTTTCCAGCGGAAGCCAGAATCAGGAGCGTCCATGAAGCGGATTCGCATCGGCAACGGCTGTGGTTTCTGGGGGGACAATCTGGATGCTCCCGCCCGCCTTGTGCGGGAGGGCCGATTGGATTATCTGACGCTGGAGTATCTGGCCGAACTGACGATGTCGATTCTGGCGATCCAGAAGCAAAAAAATCCGGCCCTGGGTTATGCCACAGATTTTCTGGATGTGCTCCGTTCCCTGGCGCCTCTTTTGCGGCAGCAACCTCAGTTGAGGATTGTGACCAACGCGGGGGGAATGAATCCACACGGCTGCGCACACGCCGCACGGGACATTCTCCGGCAGCACGACTTGGACGATTGGCGCATAGCGGTCGTCCGTGGGGATGACCTGATGCCGCGGCTGGATGAATTGTTGGCAGAGGGGCACCTCTTGCACCATCTCGATACGGGCGAGCCGTTGACTACGCTCCGGGAGCGGGTGGTGAGCGCCAACGTCTATCTGGGGGCGAAACCGATTGTGGAGGCGCTCAAACAAGGGGCGCGATTGGTGATCACGGGGCGGGTGGCGGATGTGTCGCTGACCGTGGGACCGGCAGTTTATGAGTTCGGCTGGGGATTCGGAGCGGCGGACCTGGATCGTTTGGCAGCGGCCACAGTCGCAGGCCATCTCATCGAATGCGGGGCGCAAGTCACCGGCGGGCTGTGGATCAACGCGACGGAACAGACCCGGTTGGCCGAGGTGGGCTACCCCATCGCCGAGATAGCGGAAGATGGCACCTTTGTCATCACGAAACCGGCGGGCAGCGGCGGGGCCGTCAATTGGGAAACCGTCTCCGAACAACTGCTTTACGAAGTGGGCGACCCGCGAGCCTACTACACGCCGGATGTCGTGGCCGATTTCACCGCGGTAACTCTGGAAGAGCGGGAACCGGATGTCGTGGCCCTTCGTGGAGCCTGTGGCGTGACCGTGACGGACACCTACAAAGTGTCGGTGGCTTACCGGGATGGTTACATGGCCGCCGGGACGCTGGTAATCGTTGGCCCTGATGCCATCTCTAAGGCCCGAATGTCGGGTCAGATTCTTCTGGAGCGTTTACGCCACGCCGGCTGGACCTACGAGCGGAGTTACGTGGAAGTTTTGGGAGCAGGGGACGCGGTGCCCGGCGTCGGGGTCAGAAGCGGAGAGCCGCCAGAGGTGGTTCTGCGGGTCGCTGTTCATGACTCACGCCGGGAAGCGGTGGAGCGGTTCACCCGCGAGTTTGCCCCGCTGGTGACTTCCGGCTTCGCCGGGACGACGGGTTACACCACGGGCCGGCCTCCCGTGCGAGAAGTCCTGAGCTTCTGGCCCGCCCTCATCGCTAAATCGGCCGTGACCCCCCAAGTGGAGCTTCTGCCATGACAGCACCAGTCACGCCCGCCGACCGCCCCCAGGTTCCCCGCCATTCGATCCACTTGGCCGACTTAGCGCACGCCCGCAGCGGGGACAAAGGCAATCATGCGAACATCGCCGTTTTGGCCTATACCGAGGAAGGGTATGCCTTCCTGCGCGAGTTTCTCACCGCCGAGCGGGTGGCTCAGTTCTTCGCATCCCTCCAGCCGAGCAAAGTCGAACGCTACGAGGCCCCCAACGTGCGCGGCCTCAACTTTGTGCTCTACGATGTCCTCGATGGCGGAGCAAGCCGATCCCTGCGCTCCGATAGCCAGGGAAAAGCGCTCGCCGTGGCGCTCTTGCAGATGCCTTTGACGCTGCCCTCCCATGTGGACTTGGAACGCTGCCGCCGGCAAAACCGGGCGAACTCTTGAGGGTTTCCGCAATTGCTCTCTCAGCTTCCCGCAGTCGCTGCTGGATGCTGGAAACGTGCCGAGAGAACGATGGCCCGAACTGATCAAGGACTGCCTTTGCCGTCTCAGGTGTGGGGATGCAGGTTTGGCAAATCTGTCGGGAGCTATCGGCCAGGAGAGTGACGCATGACGGGGGTAGTGCTTTACGAACTCCGGGGAGCCGCGGCGTGGATCACCCTCAATCGCCCGGACCGGCGCAACGCCCTGTCCCGCGAGTTGATCGAGGGCTTGGATCGGGCCGTGCGCCAGGCCGCCCAGGAGAGCAGGGTCCGCTGCGTGGTACTTACGGGAGCGGGATCGGCATTTTGTGCCGGGATGGACCTGGAGGAATTGCGCCAGTCCCTCAGTGCGGAAGCGGCCTTGATTTGGCAGGATGCGCAACGCTTAGCCGCTCTATATGACTTCCTCTACCGCCTGCCAAAGCCGACCATTGCCGCGGTCAACGGCCCTGCCGTGGCCGGTGGGGCGGGCCTGGTCAGTGTCTGCGATTTGGCCGTGGCGGTGGCCTCCGCCCGGTTCGGTTATCCCGAAGTCCGCCGGGGCCTGGTAGCGGCGATGGTCATGCCGCATCTTCTCCGTCATGTGGGGGAACGGGCGGCCCGCTGGCTCCTCTTGACCGGCGAACTCCTCGACGCCAGGGAGGCTTTTCGCATCGGCCTGATCAACGCCGTCGCCGAGGACCTCCCCCAGCTCTTCCAGACCGTCGAAGAGTGGATCGGCTATCTCATCCAGGGGGGACCGGAAGCCCTGGCGCGAACCAAAGAACTGCTGGCCCGGTGTACTCCCCAGGCTCTGCCGGTGGAGGAGCTGGCCCGCGGCAGTGCCGAACCGCGGCTCGGAGAAGAATGCCGGCAGGGTTTGGCCGCCTTCTTCGAGAAACGGTTACCCCCCTGGGCCGTGCCGTCGGACGCCGGGTGATTCCTTGCGGGTAGCTTCTCGGCATGCTATTTCTGGGGTCCAGGGGGGCGGTAGCCGGTAGCCGGGTACAACTTTTCCACGGGGAACCCCCAGCGGCGAGAGCAAACGGCGGCCAACGATGGAAGACACATGAGCAAACCATTGTTCATTTCTCTGGACGGGATCGATGGAACCGGCAAAACGACCCAGCTCCAGCGGCTGGCGCAATGGCTGCGGGAGCAGCATGTCCCGGTGGTGACCAGCGCAGACCCCGGCGGCACCCTCCTGGGAGAGGAACTGCGAAGGCTATTATTGCACCGCTCGGATTTAAGCTTGACGCCCGTGGCGGAAGCTCTGCTCTTCATGGCGGCCCGCGCGCAGTTGGTCGTAGAAGTCATCCGTCCCGCCTTGAGCGCCGGCCAGTGCGTCCTGTGTGACCGCTTCCTCTTGGCCAATGTGGTCTATCAGGGATATGCGGGAGGGCTAGACCCGGAGGAACTCTGGCGGATCGGCCGTTGGTCCGCTTCGGGTGTCGAGCCAGACTTGACCCTCGTGCTGGACCTGGAAGATGTATCCCTAGCCCGGCGGCGGAAAGGCCGCTTTCCCCCCGGTGATCGCTTTGAGCAACGGGATGAAGACTATCAGCGGCAGCTTCGCGACGGTTTCCGCCGGGAAGCCCAACGCCTGCCGCAACGCATTGCCTTGGTGCCGGCCGACGGGGATGTCGAAGAGGTGCAGCGACATTTGCGGAAACTCCTTCTTCCCTTGTTCCACACACACGGTTGGAATCTCACCGCTTAATTCTGCCGCCGCTTATTCGGACTCCATACCCGCGCCTGTTTGAGAGGAGGGCGATCAGGAGGACAGGTCAGGTGGGGATCAGTATGCGTGCTTTTGCCGTCCGAAGAGCATCCGCCAGATGGTGAGGAAGAGGATGCGCAGATCAAAGAGCGGGTTCCAGTGGGTGATGTAGTACAGGTCGAATTGCACCCGCCGGCGCAGGGAGGAGTTGCCGCGCCAGCCGTTGATTTGGGCCCAACCAGTCATGCCGGCTTTGACCGCGTGCCGGGCCATGTAGTTCGGGATGGTTTTCTGGAACTGCTGCACGAAGACGGGCCGTTCCGGACGCGGGCCGACGAGGCTCATGTCGCCCCGAAGGACGTTGAACAGTTGCGGCAATTCGTCCAGGTTGGTGGCGCGGAGGAAGGCCCCCAAGCGGGTGCGGCGCGGGTCGTTGGGCCGGGTCATCTGGGGGCCGTCTTTTTCTGCATCGACATGCATCGTGCGGAACTTGAGCATCTGGAAGGGCCGCCCGTTGAGGCCGCAGCGCTCCTGGCGATAGAGCACCGGACCCGGACTCGTGATCTTAATGAGCAAGGCTATCACCGCCATGAGCGGAGCTAACAAAATGATGGCAATTAGGGATAAAACGATATCCATCGAACGCTTGATGACAATGTTAAGTCCATAATGTGGATTCTCGCGCAAGCTGATGATGGTCATGCCATGGAGATGGGTTGTATGAAAAGACAAACTCGCGAATTCCGGAATATCGGCCACCAGTTGGACATCGACGGTGGTTTGTCCGAGTAGGGCAAAGACGCGGCGGGCATCGCCGTAGCGGTTGAGAGGCAAAGCGACAAAGACATGTTCAATGTGGTGCTGGTGGACAAGTTCCGGCAACTGGGCGATGGCTCCGAGAATCGGCAAGTCAGTCGTTTTGCGCCAGGGTTCATCTTCGACATAGCCGACCGGCTGAATCCCGGACCAGGGCACGGCACGCAGGGTGGCTACGGTGCGCCGGGCTAGCCGTCCTGAACCGACGATGAGGGCGTGGCTTTGGTTGACGCCCCGCGCGCGCAGCGTTCGCACCGCCATCCAGGACAGCCGCCGCAGGATCAGGAGGGACAGGCCTGATTGTGCCACGAAAACGGCCATGGCCAGACGGGATTCGTAATGGTGCCGCTGGGCGAAGCTGGCCGCCATGACCGCTAAGGCCATCAGAGCGACACCGCGGCCCACGGCCAAAATTTCCTCACGGAACCGCCAGAGCCGGTGCACATCGTACATCCCGGCGAACTTGTAAGCGACTGCTGCCAAAAGAACGATCAGCGGCAGGGATTGCCAATAGAGAGCGGCGTCGGGCGTGGGTTGATCCGAGGGGGCAAGCCAACCGCTCTCAAAACGGAGCCAGTAGGAAGCCAACCAGGCCGCTGCGGTGGCAAGCAGATCCCAAAACCCGAACCAGAAAGCCAGCTCTTGTCGTGTCCGTCGTACCATGATTGCAGACCTGCTTGCGGTCCCTTCCGGCGGCGGACAGTAACATGAAGGCGTCCAAATAGTCAAGAGCAGCCTTGGGACTGCGAGCTGCGATTCAGGCTTTTTCCTAACAGAATGATGGCTTGGTTTAGGTCAACGACGGGACCGAATGCGACTTGGCTCCCCGCCCGGCTTATAATTTTTCCAGGAGCCTCACGGACCGTGGACATTCCCGGATTGGGCCGTCCAATCATCCGCTGGCCGCCGTCATGACTACCATGAGGGGTAACACGTATGCTCAATGCCGATCAACTATTGGCGCGGTTGTATGCCTTGCGTAAAGAGTACGAGGATGATCCAGAGGACCCGACATATCAAGCCTTGCATCACGCGTTTATGTTCATTTCGTACCACATG
Organism: Thermogemmata fonticola; assembly: GCF_013694095.1. Lineage (NCBI taxonomy): Bacteria > Pseudomonadati > Planctomycetota > Planctomycetia > Gemmatales > Gemmataceae > Thermogemmata > Thermogemmata fonticola. Next base: position 38,204 of record NZ_JACEFB010000013.1, read on the forward strand.
TCCCAGTTCAAGGAATATGTGCAACAGCAGGCGGCGCAGGAACAGGAACAGAAGGAGGAATGAGCCGCATTCTCTTGGCCCGCTATCGCCAGACTCCTGAATCAGCGGGGAGTGATGGTGGTTGTCTGCTCTTCGATCAGGGGCCGTTGCAGATGCTGGGCGCGGACCTGGGCTTGGATGCGGGCATCACCGGCTCGCACGGCCTGGACCTCGAGGCGGTAGATGGCGGCCTCTCCGGTTTTCAGTTCGGCCAACGGTGGGAAGAGCACCTGGCCTTCCCCTTCGAGAGAGGCGGCCATTTGCGGTTGGGGACCACGCCCCATGAGGAAGCGGAGATGCTCCGACAAATGCAAGCGCACGGAGAGATCGCGGGCCGTCAGGGAACCGCTGTTGCGGACCCTCACGTGGTAGCTGAGCCGATCCCCTGCGGAGAACACCCCCGTCGGAGCTATCAGTTCCAGGCTGAGGACCGGAACACCAATCACGGCGATCGCCGCTTCTGACCGGACCTGCAACGGTTCGGCATGGGTTCGCTGGCCTAGGCCGAATTCGGCGAGCACCACAGCGGTAAGGACAGCGCGTTCGCTCAGCCGTGCCCCACGGAGGCGCACCGCCAGGGTTCTCTGCTCGTTGGGGGCCAGCGCGGCCAGGTTCCATTCCACTCCGGCAGCTCCGGCACGCCCAGCGTGATCCACCGCGGCGACCTGCAACTCCGGCGGGACGAGCAGGCGCAGCGTCGCCCGGTCGATAGCCACTTCTCCGCGATTACTCAGCGTGATGGTCGCCACGCATTCTTGGTGAAGGTAGACCATGGCCGGGCTGTGGATGCTCACGGTGAGGTTGGCCTGGCGGACTTCGATCGTCGCGGGGGGGGCTGAGCAACTCAACTGGCCATCCGCTGTCACGGCGGCTCGGACCTGCCACTGTCCCGTTTGCTGGGCGATGAGGGACACATCGAGGGTGCGGGTCTGGCCGGGGTCCAGATGGCCGACCGGGATTTCCAGGGGTCGGTCCGGTGTGGGATGAGCCAAGCCAGCCTCGTAATGCAGCCAGGCGGTGGCATTTTCGATGGGGGTGGGGCCGGCGTTGGTCACGGCGAGGCGCACGGGCAACCGCTCCCCCAGAATGGCCAGAGCGGGCGCTTCGATGACGGCATGCAGCCGCCCGGTTTCCAGCACGATGTTCTTCCTCTGGCGGGCTTCCAGTCCCTCGCCGCTGCGGGCATAGACCTCCAGGCTGGCTGAGCCGCTCTGTTTGCCCTGGAGCTGAAGTTGCAACTGCTGCTGGCCGCGGGCCGGTATCTTGTCCCAGGCGAAGGCCAACGTACCATCCGGTTCGACTCGCAGAGGCGGCGGCTCGCTGCGGAGGAGGGAAAGCCCCGGCGACAGACGCACCTGAACCGTGATGTTCTGGCTGTCCACGGCCGCGGCGTTGTCCAGGACCACCGTGGCGGCAAACGGTACTTGCACGCCGGCTGTGGCTGGGGTCCGCACCGTCAAGCCCAAGTCTGGAGCCGCCCACTCCACAATCGTTTCCCGGCGGGCGACCACTTTGCCGCTGCCCTGGCCATCGCTGGGCAGTTGCACGATCTCGATAGCGATGCGGCTCTTGCCTGGCTGCGGTTGCATCTGCACAAGTCGAACTGCGGCTCGACCCTCGGCGTCGGTGAAGACCTCGGCTTCCCGGCTGCCAGAACCGGTCCGACTCGCCGTGGTGCCGCTGCCGCTGCGTGCCACCAACTCGGCGGGCGGGCCATCGAGCAAGCGATAGCGGACGCGATAACCTCCGCCAGCAGCCGCCTCTGCCTCGGGCAGGACCCGCGTGGTCAAGGTCCATTCCCCGCCGGAGCGCACCACCGCCGCGGAGGGGAACTGAAAGCGGCCATCCCCCCACTGGATGCGCACCACCGCCCGGCTGTTCGACCAGGCGAACACTTCAGGAGCGTAGGCCGTCACCACCGTCTCGCCAGGGATCGACGAGCTGACCACACACCAGGTTTGGCCCGGCGCGATCACGACATCGTCGGAAGGATCATCGTTGCCGCGAGTGATCGTGTGGGTCCGATAGTTCGTGTACGTGACGGCGTAACGGCTATCGACCTTGTAACCGCGGCCCGGATAAATCCCCGACTCGTCCGCTTCCACGATCGTGCCGACCCCTTCCAGCAGCCACTCGATCCTCCGGGACCGGCGGGGTTGACCCTCCTTGTCGAACACCGTGCCGACCAGCACGATGGCGGCACCCAAAGGCGCCTGAATCTGGTCGCTCGGCGTCACCTCCACCTTGTACGCCTTCGGATCGAAATTGTGGTAATAGCCCCAGCCAGCGGGTTTGGCATGATTGTGGATGATCGGACCGCCCGGCAGGATGTGGGGAAAGTAGCCGGGATTGTATGAGCAGCCGAGCACTGCTGCCAGCAGCAATACCAGGCCGCCGATGTGTCGCCGGATGGCTCTCGCGATCATCTCGGCCTCCACCTGTTCGCCATTCTCCGCGGCTCCCCTCGTCCCATACATCCTGGTTGGCCCCCATACCCCCGGTTGGTAAAAATGACAAGCCGACTTCCGCCGCCGAGGCCCAGCGCTGTGCCAGACTCAGGCTTTCCGCCCAAGGGCGAGCGGTCCCCACGCGGGTTTCCCGGACTGGCACTTGCGGTGTCATCGGTAGCGGCGGCTGGAACGGGACGGTTGGCGGTGCACGCGGCGGAAGACTGGCCGGAGCCAGAGAATCATCCTTCCAGATGCGCGCATCCGATCGCGGGCGGCGCCGCACCATCGAGACAAGGCGGACGGCCTTTTCGGGATCCGCCGCGGGAAACTTCCGGCTCAGGAAACGCCGGAGGATGCGCAGCCAGCGCTGCCGACCGCTCAGCGGTTGTTCCCAATGCCGGGTCATCCAAGGTCGGGCCAGGGATGGTTTGTCCCCGGCGGGCGCTGCGCAGGCCGGAGAGCGATACGGCGTAGCAGCGGGGGAACCTTTCGAGCATTCCTCGTGTTGAAGCGTTTTCATGGCTTGGCCTCCTCACTGAGGGTAACGGTTCATTTGTCCAGATCACGCGTTCAATGTAAATATGTACCATAAAATCCGCCGTGTCAAATCGATTTTGCAAAATTTTCCAAAAAAAAGTTTCCTGAACCGGGGAAAGGCCCGGCAGCCGGGCGAATTCCCAATCTTCAGCAGGGGCTGCCGAAGGATGAACCCGCAGCCTCGTAGAGGATACATGGGGAGAGAAGCGGTGGGAGAAAGGCGGCGGGCAGCGGTTTTCCAGGTCAAGGCAGGGGGATTGGGGCGGAAATATAGGCGCTGGGTGGCCGGGCGATGAATCCTCTTCCTCCTCGGAAGGGCGTAGTGCCGACAGAGAGGGGAACAGGGCGGAGGGAAGCAGGGGATCGGCTCGATAGTTTCGGCTGGTGGGGGACGTATAAAGGGAAGGAGGCGAGGGGAAACGGTCCTGCCGCGGGTGTGGCTGAGTGCTGGCACGGGAGAGTTGAGGCGAGCCGATGGTACAGTATTTTGCCACCTGCGCGCGGGGTTTGGAGCCGCTATTGGCGGAGGAGCTGCGTCAGTTGGGGGCCAAGGGGGTGGCGGCAGGCCGGGGCGGCGTGCACTTCCAGGGAGATCGTTTGCTCCTGTATCGGGCCAACTTGTGGCTGCGGACGGCCATCCGCGTCCTGGAGCCGATCGTGACGGCCACGGTAGACAGCTACGACGCCCTGTATGCGGCGGTCCGTCAAGTCGATTGGCGGCCGTATCTGGATGTGGAGCAGACGCTGGCGGTGGATGCCCACGTCCGGGACTCGCCGCTGACGCATTCGCAGTATGCTGCTCGGCGGGTCAAGGATGCCATCTGTGACCAATTCCGGGACAGGACGGGTCGGCGTCCGAGCGTGGATGCCGAGTATCCCATGCTGGGTCTGAATCTCCATGTCCACGGGCGGCAGATGGTGCTGAGCCGGGATAGCTCTTGGCAGTCGCTCCATAAGCGGGGTTACCGGCCGATTCAGACGAAGGCGCCCCTCAACGAGGCCCTGGCGGCGGGGCTGTTGCTGCATCTGGGCTGGCGCGGGGACGAACCTTTGGTGGATTTGATGTGTGGCTCTGGGACGTTGTGCATCGAGGGGGCGTGGCTGGCCCTGGAACGAGCGCCAGGTTTGACGCGGAAATGGTTCGGTTTCCAGGGCTGGCGGGATTACGAGGCGGGAACCTGGGCCTTGGTGCGGGAGGAAGCCCGGCAGCGGATGCGGAAGCAATTGCCCTTTCCGATTTGGGGGAGCGATCGTCACAGCGGGGCGGTGGCTTTGGCCCAGCGGAATGCCCGCTCCGCCGGGGTGGGACAGTGGCTGCGCTTCTACCAGGAGGATATGCGGGAGGCTCGCCCGGCGCCCGGCTGCCCACCGGGACTCATCCTCTGCAATCCCCCGTATGGCAGCCGGCTGGAAGGGTCGCGCGCGTCGGTCCTGGCCCTGTATGCCGCGCTGGGAGACACAGTCCGGCGGTACTGGCCGCGCTGGCGCCTCGCCGTCTTTGCCGAGGGGAAGGATTGGCTGGAGGCGGTGGGATTGCCGCTCCGCAGGACGGCGGTGTTTTTCAACGGTCCCCTCCGCTGCACCCTGGCCGAGTTCTCGCCCGCATAGGACTAGGAGTTGAGTTCTCAACCTTCGAGAAACCGAGTTTTCATCCACCGGGAACAGCGGGAGGCATGAGGAGGCCCACCTTCAGCCCGGGTTTGACCAGGCGAATTTTTTACGGTGGTCGGGAGTCATCAGGATTAATCTGATTTGGCTCCGCTGCGGGAAACCCGGCCCATCTGGGCTGGACAGAGGGGGGAGAACCCCGCCTCCGATTTTTTTCATTTTTTCTGTTGACAAGCGGGCGGAGGAATGCGAAGATCATAGAGGATGTCGGGAAGTAAGACGGTAAGCCCTTGAGTCTCTGTGGAATGGTCTTTCCGCCTGAGCCGCCCGGCATCTGCCTGCCTTGAGTTTCCGTCCCACCCCAAACAGTCACTTTTTCGCGAGGGCTGACCATGCTACGGATCTATGGCTCGTCCCACCGGTTCTGTGATGGTGTGACTCGGCGTGATTTTCTCCAGATCGGGGCCTTTGGTGCAGGTCTGACGCTGGCGGACCTCTTGCGGTTGCGCCAGGCGTCGGCAGCGAGCACGCGGCAGTCCCCACGGTCGCACAAAGCGGCCATTATGATTTACCTGCCGGGCGGTCCGTCCCACATGGACATGTACGACTTGAAGCCGAATGCGCCGGCGGAGTATCGCGGCGAGTTCAAGCCGATTCCCACGAATGTGCCGGGAGTGCAGATTTGCGAGCACTTCCCCTTGCAGGCCAAGATGTGGGACAAGTTGGCTGCCATTCGTTCGATCGTGTCGGTCGATGAGCACAGCGACTCCCTGGTGATGACGGGCTATCCGGAGCGGGTCAACATGGTGGCGAACCATCCCAGCTTCGGGTCGGTGATTTCCAAGCTGCGGAGTGCGACGAGCGCCAATGTGCCGCCGTTTGTGAGCTTGCGGGGGATGAGCCGCGGAACGGAGCCGGGGTATTTGGGCATCGCCCACCGTCCGTTTACACCAGGCGGGCCGGGCAACGCCAATTTGCGCTTGGCTAACGGGGTGACCCTGGATCGGCTGCACGACCGCCGGACGTTGCTGGCCAGCTTCGACACCCTCCGCCGTGATATTGATGCGTCCGGCACCATGAGCGGCATGGACAGCTACACGGAGAAGGCCATCGAGATGGTCACCTCCGGCGTAGTCCGCGATGCTTTGGACCTGAGCAAGGAAGACCCCAAGGTGCGGGAACGGTACAAGGGAGTCGAGCAATTCCTCACCGCCCGCCGGCTCATCGAAGCGGGGGTCGGCTGCGTGACGCTGTCGATCGGCGGCTGGGACACCCACGGCAAGAACTTTGAGACTCTCAAGCGGCAGTTGCCCAAAGTGGACCAGGGCATCGCCAACCTGATCCAGGACCTGCATGATCGCGGTTTGGACCAGGACGTGGTAACGATCATGTGGGGCGAGTTTGGCCGTACGCCGCGGATCAACCGGGATGCGGGCCGCGATCACTGGGCGCCGGTCATGAGCGCCTTGATTGCTGGCGGCGGCCTGAAGATGGGCCAAATGGTCGGCAGCAGCACCGAGAAAGGGGAACGGCCCAAGGATCGCCCCTGCACGGTGCAACAGGTGCTCGCCACTATCTACCTGGCCCTGGGAATCGACCCGGCCATGACCTTCCCGAATGGCTCCGGCCGCCCCGTGCACCTGCTCGATGATCGGGAACCGATCCGCGAGTTGCTCGGCTAATCCGGCAGAGCTATAATGAGCCGTGCGTGAGTCCTCGCCCGCCTTGACAGTGTGGAATAGCCTACCTGGCCTACGGGTTGTCCGACGTGGAGGTCGGGCAACCCGTTCCCACCCGAACCAGGCACATCCAGCATGATGAAGGTGAAAGCCATGACCCGATACCTGTGGATTGTTGGGTTTGTCTGTGTTGGCGCCTCGGCGGCCGCGGCGCAGTCTCCGCCAGCGGTGACGGCCCTAAACGCCTATCCTGCCCAGTTGAAACTGGTGGGGGTCGACGATGCCCCGCAATTGCTCATCACCGGCCGGCGCGCCGACGGGCGTGAGATCGACCTGACCCGCGCTGTGACTTACACCGTGTCTAATCCGTCGGTCCTCCGCGTCCAGAATGACGGCCGGGTGATTCCTCTGGCCAATGGCAGCGCAGAGATCACAGCCACCTTCAACAATCTCAGCGTTAAGGTGCCGGTGGTGGCGGAGAAGATGGAAGCGCCGCTGCCGATCAACTTCGCCAACGATGTGGTGCCGATCTTCACCAAGCTGGGCTGTGCCTCCGGCGGCTGCCACGGCAAAATCCAGGGGCAGAACGGTTTCCGCCTGTCCCTGTTAGGCCACGATCCGCGGTTCGACTATGACAATCTGCTCAAGGAATCCCGCGGCCGCCGGGTGATGCCCGCCGCTCCTGATGCCAGCCTCCTGTTGACCAAGGCGACCGGGCGTGTCCCCCACGGTGGCGGCCGGAAGATGGAACCGGACAGCGAGGAATACAAGATCGTCCGCCGCTGGATCGCTTCCGGCTTGCCCTACGGCCAGCCCAATGACCCCGTGGTCACTGGCATCAGCGTCTATCCCACCCAGCGAATCGTGGACCGCAAAGGGCAGCAGCAGCTTGTGGTCCTGGCCCATTACTCCAACGGCACGACGCAGGATGTCACCCGTCGTGCCCAGTACGAGAGCAACGACACGGAGCTGGCCACGGTCAGCGAATCCGGCCTGGTCACAGCGCAATCTCTGACGGGGCAAGCCGCCATCATGGTGCGCTTCAGCGGCTATGTCACGGTCTTCCAGGCGGTCATTCCGCGGCCCGGTCCGCCGGTGTCCTTCAGCTTCCCGGAAAACAACCCGATTGACAAAGCCACGGCCCGGAAATGGCGCGAGCTGAACATCGCCCCCAGTGAGCTGTGCTCCGACGAAGTGTTCATCCGCCGCGTCTATCTGGACATCACCGGAACGCTGCCGGATGTGGAAGCCATCCTCCAGTTCGTGGCGGATAAGGACCCCAACAAGCGGGCTAAGCTGGTCGATCGCCTGCTGGAAACCCCGGAGTACGCCTACTACTTCGCCAACAAGTGGGCGGACATCCTGCGGGTGAAGCGGCGGGGCCAGACGGAGCGGGCCTTCGGTACCTTTGCCTTCCACGCCTGGATTCGGGACTCCCTGGCTGCGGATAAACCGTATGACCAGTTCGTCCGCGAATTGCTCACTGCCGTGGGGGATGAGAACACCAGTCCGCCGACCGTCTGGTACAAGGAAGTCCGCACGCCGGAGAACTTCGTCGATGATGTCTCCCAGGTTTTCCTCGGCCAGCGCCTCGCCTGTGCCAACTGCCACCATCACCCCTACGAGAAGTGGTCGCAGGACGATTACTGGGGCCTGGCGGCCTTCTTCGGACGCGTCGGCACCAAGAACCTGCCCATCCCCGGCGTGCAGAATCAACAGGCGCAACGGCAGATCGTCTTCGTGCGGCCCAACGGCAGTGTGACCAACAAACGGACCGGCCAAGCGGCGGTCTACAAGCCGCTGGAGGCGGAACCGGTCTCCATCACCGTGGGGCAAGACCCGCGGGAACAGTTCGCCCAGTGGCTCACGAGTCCCAGCAACCCCTTCTTCGCTAAGGCCCTGGTGAACCGATATTGGGCGCACTTCTTTGGCCGCGGCATCGTCGATCCGCCGGATGACATGCGCGTGACCAATCCGCCGAGCAATCCGGAATTGCTCGAAGCCCTGGCTCAATCCTTCGTGCAAAACAAGTACAGCCTCAAGGCGCTCATCCGCCTGATTTGCACGAGCCGGACCTATCAGCTCTCGGCCATTCCGAACGAGTTCAACGCCTCGGACAAGCAGTCATTCGCTCGCTACTATCCGCGGCGGTTGCAGGCGGAGGTGCTCTACGACGCGGTCAGCAAACTGACGGGAACGCCAGCGAGCTTCCCCGGTCTGCCCAACGACCGCTTCGCCCCCAATCGGGCGATCATGCTGCCGGATGAATCGTTCACTTCGTACTTCCTCGATGTGGCGGGGCGGCCCCAGCGCATCAGCGCCTGCGAATGCGAACGGGTCAACGAGGCGAGCCTGGCCATGACCCTGCACCTGCTCAACAGCCAGGAAGTCCAGGACAAGATCGCTCGGCCCGGCGGACGCGCCGACCTGTTGGCCCGCGACCCTCGCCCCGACGCCGAGAAGGTCACCGAGCTGTTCCTCCTGGCCACGGCAACCCGGCCCACCCCCGAACAGCTCCAGAAAGCCCTGGAGCACATCGCCCGCCATGAGAAAAACAAAAAGCTGGCCTACGAAAACATCATCTGGGCCTTGATCAACAGCAAAGCCTTCCTGTTCAATCAGTGACGCCTGACTGTCGCTGGGAACCAGGCTGGCCGACGTGTGGACCGCTGGCTCTATCCCCAGCGGTCTTTTCTTTTTTCCGTCCTCTGCCCCCGGCGGAAGGAAGCCGATAGGGGAGGGGAGGCGTGAAGTCGGCGGAAGGAAGCCGATAGGGTAGGGGGGGCGTGAAGTCGGCGGAAGGAAGCCGATAGGGTAGGGGGGCGTGAAGTCGGCGGAAGGAAGCCGATAGGGGAGGGGAGGTGTGAAGCCGGCGGAAGGAAGCCGATAGGGTAGGGGAGGCGTGAAGCCGGCCGTAGAGGAGGAATCTGACAAACGCACCGCGCAGACATAGCCGCGGCGCGCCAGCCAAGCCTACTTTACCCTGGGGAACGCTTCGTGACGGTCGAGAACTCACGCGTGGGCGATGGCCGCTGTGACAGTGCCTTTGTCCCCACGGCTTAGGGCCTCGCAGAGGAGCGACAGCCATAACCAGAGGAAAAGGGAGAAGGAGAGGATCATGCTGTGCTGGAGCAAAAACGCCGGGGGATGCCGGGCGCTCGTAGCCGGACTGGTTATGCTAGCGGCCATCCCAGGAGGGGTGGCAGAATGGCCCCTGCGCGGGGAGCAGGCCGAGACCGGTTACACCGAGGCCGGAGATTCCCTGACGGGGTGCCGTGGGGAGAACGAGCAGAGCGGGAATAGCTCCGCCGCCGAGGCGCCTCAGGGCTTGATGGAGCATATCCAGCTTGCGGAAGGTGCGCGGGGTTTCGTTTTGTCGGAGAGCCAGCGAGCCTTTCGTCCCTGGGGCTTCAACTACGATCACGACGAACGCGGGCGGTTGCTCGAAGATTATTGGGAGAAGGAATGGGACAAAGTCGAGCAAGATTTCGCGGAGATGCGGGGCTTGGGCGCCAACTGCGTGCGAATTCACCTGCAATTCGGCAAGTTCATGGAGAGTGTCGACAAGCCCAACCCGGCAGCTTTGCGCCAACTGGAACGGCTGCTGCGCTTAGCCGAGCGGCAGCAGCTATACCTCGATCTGACCGGCCTGGGCTGTTACCACAAAAAAGATGTCCCGGCCTGGTACGACGCCCTGGATGAAGCAGAGCGGTGGCAAGCCCAATGCCGCTTTTGGACCGCGGTGGCCGAACGGGCAGCCCGCAGTCCCGCGGTATTCTGCTATGACCTGATGAACGAACCGGTCGTACCGGGCGGCCAACGGGAACGCGGCGGTTGGCTCGCGCCTCCCTTCGGAGACAAGCACTTCGTTCAGTTCATCACGCTCGATCAGCGCCAGCGTCCCCGGCCGGACATCGCCCGCGCCTGGGTCCGCCAATTGGTGCAAGCCATCCGGCGGGTTGATCGCCGCCATCTCATCACCGTGGGATTGGTCGATTGGAGTCTGGATCGCCCCGGCCTGACATCCGGCTTCGTCCCGCAGAAAGTGGTCTCGGAGCTGGATTTTCTCGCCGTGCATCTGTACCCCCACCAAGGAAAGCTCGATCAGGCGGCAGAAACCCTGCGGGGCTTTGCTGTGGGCAAGCCGGTGGTGGTGGAGGAATCCTTCCCGCTCTGGTGTTCCGCGGAGGAGCTGGAACAATTCGTGGAGAAATCTGAGCCGCTGGCGGCCGGCTGGTTCTTCTTCTACTGGGGGCGGACGCTGGAGGAATTGGCCCAGGACAAGGACCTCGGCTCCGCTCTGCTTCGGGCCTGGCTGGAACGCTTCCGCAAACGTGCCCGGCTCTACGCCCTGACGCCGAACTCCTAGCGCTGCGCTCGCTGCTCGTTCCATCCCCTGGGGGCTTCGCGTTGCGGGTCAAGTGGGGTCAGAGGGGGGGTGGTCCCCGCCCCTTGCCGGGTCGGACGGCAGAGGCTGCGGTGGGGAGAGGGGGGCGGCGGCGGGAGGGGCGGCGTTTGATTCGCTGGCGGGGGCTGGGGCCAAGGGGAGGCGGAGGCGGAAGAGGCTGCCTTGCAAAGGGGCCGACTCAATATCGATACTGCCGCCGTGATGGTCCATGACCATGGCGACGAAAGATAATCCCAGCCCCATGCCGGCGGAATAGCCTTCGTAGAGGGCGTTATCCCGTTTGGTGGAGAAGTAGGTTTGCAGGCATTGGGCGCGGATGTCTTCGGTCATGCCGATGCCATTGTCGGCGACTTCCAGGATGGCTTCCGAGGCTTGGCGGCGGAGGCGCAGATGGACCTGCCCTTTCCAGGAGGCAGCGGCGAGGAGACGTTGGCGGCGGCGGAGAGGGTCGGCGTCGCGCCGGGCTTCGTTCCGCAGGTAATTCCGCATCTCGAAGGTGGCATCCCGGGCGTTGAACAAGAGGTTCTCCACCGCCTGCTGGAGATGGGAGAGGTCCCCGCGCACGTAGAGAGGTTCCTCCGGCAGATGCAGGTGCAGCTCCACCTTCCATTTATCCCGTGCCGTTTCTAACCAGGTATGACAAGTGTCTTCCAGAAGGTGGGCCAAATTGACGAGGGTCGGGGCCAACTGCTTCGGATCCCGGCGGACGGTGCGGAGGATTTGCTGCAAGCGCTCGGTGACGGTTCCGAGGGTCGCTCGGACTTCCTGGAGCATTTGTTTTTGTTCTCCGGGCAAGGCGGGGGCGTCGAGGCAGCGGGCGAGTAGATCGTTGGGGCGGACGAGGAGGTTTTTGATGTTGTGGGCATAACTGCCGGCGAGGATGCCGATGCTGGCGTAGAGTTGGGAGCGCAGCTCCAGGGCTTGGCGTTCGGCCTGGGCGGCCCGCTGTTCCAATTGGGCGGCTTCCAGTTGTTGTTCCAGCATGCGGCGGCGCAGCTCCTCCCCGGCCCGTTCCGCCTCCTGTTGCTTGATCCGGGCTTGCAGGACCTGCTGTTCCATCTGAGCAGCGGCCACTTGGGCTTGCAGAAGTTCACGCTCCCGATGTTCCGCAGCGATGGCTTGCCGCCACTTTTCCTGCTCGACTCGCTGCTCCCGCCGCCAGAAGCGGACCGTCTGATAGAAAGCAAGCAAGGTGCTGAGGATGAGCACGGCAGCGGCGACGGATTGCCAGAGGCGGTATTCTTCCTGTTGCAGTTGCAGCCGGTTATAAGTGTGCAGGCGGTAATCGACGCGCACCACGGGGTAAACCTCCGCTCCTTCTCCGACGGCGGCGGGAATCCACAAAGTTCGCCAGAGGGAGCCGGCGGCAGCGGGCGGGAAGGCTTTGGGAGATTCCCAGAGGATCGGGGTAAGACCCAGCCGCCAGGCTGCGGGACCCTCGAAACGGACCTCGATGCGGGCCACTTCGGGGAATAGCGGGAGTTGGGCCGAGTGCAACCGCAGCGGTTCCACCATCGCCCGGAGATGTTCCGCGATTTCATCCCGCTTATTGCGGCGGCGGACCTCCCAGGCTGTCTCGTCTTCCGAGTTCCCTTCCTGCCGGTGCAGGTCGATGTATTCGTATGCCAGCTCGGTGAGTGTTTTGCGGAAGATGCGGGTGTTTTCCACCCATTCCCGGATGTTGGCCTGGTCCGAGACTTCGCTCCAGTGGGCGCGGCTGTAGAGGAGCCAGCCCAGGAGGGCGGCAGTGCCCAGCCAGAGCAGGATCAAGGGGGAAAGGCGCAGCAGGAAGCGGCCCAGGGGCACCACGGGCCCCTCCGGTTCGATTCCCGGCGGCGGGACGACAGGAGGAGGAGAGGCACGGCTCGTGTCAGGGTGTGCGCTCATGGTAGAAGCGGTAAAGCAGTCGGCGGTGGAGGCAGAACCAGGCGCCGGGAGGGGGCCGGCGGGTGTAAACTTCGAGCACGGCTTCGGCAAGCGGGTCCTCGGCACCGGGCGGGGAGGGCCGTAACACGACGATGTGTTCGCCGCTGCCGCCGCGGCGGTTCCCGGAGGTGTCAAAAAACGGCGGTTCCAGCTTCTGAAGCGCCTGGCCCAACTCTCGCGGACTGTCGAGCAAAACGGGGGGTTCCGTCCGGTACGCGGCGGCGAGAAGCACTTCGACGAGGCGGCGAAAATGCTCGACATCCTCGGTGGTGGAACAGACTCGTCCAGGCGGCGGAGCAGCGAGGGCGTAGCCGTCCGGGAGGCGTTCCCGTTCCTCCGGCTCATCCCAGGCGAAGGGGTCGGCGTGGGCGAACAGGACGAGCGGGATGGGCAGGGTGCGGATCGGCCAGGCCACCTCGCGATCGCGGAAGAGGGTATTGACGGAGATGCCGTCGCCGGTGACTGCCACCAGGCGCTGGCCGACCTCGGACTCTTCCTGAACCAGGGCCTGGAGCACCCGACGTGCCGGTACGGTGACCGTGGGCACCAGCAGCAAGGTCCGTTGCGGCGGAGGGGGCAGGTGCTGCAACAGGTGGCGAATGGCATCCAGCTCCGCGGCGTTGGGCTGATGGACCGGACCCGTGCTGAAGGGGATCTGCGAGCGGATCAGGACCAATCGCGGCCCGTCCGCGAGTGCCGAGCAGCGGCGGGTCAGCTCCCGGCGGAGATGCAGGCTCAGGTCCAGAGAGAACGGGTCGTCCTGCCAGTCGATGGCGAACGCCGGGATTTCCGAGGCGAGCAGCGTGGCCGCGGCAGCCCAGGGATTGCACCAGGCCGTGCCGGCGGCCAGCAGCCAGGGGTCGGCTCCCGCATGCGGCCGCAACGACGGTTCTGACAGGAGGAAGTCACTCAGGGCTTCGGCCATCTGCCGGTTGGAAAAGCAGAAGCGGAAGGTGCGGTCATACAGGGACAGCAGGGTAGGTCCTGCGGGGCCGGTCATGGCGGCATCGGCGGCCACTTGCTCCGCGGTCGCTGCGGTCAGGAGCAGCACGGGCTTGTCCGGGTGGGGCGCATCGCGTAAGGCTTCAGCCAGTTCCGCGGCTCGATCGCTGGACCAGCCGGCGATGATGGCCAACGGTGCGGGGGAACGTTGCAGCAATAATTCCACCCAACGGCTTTGCGGTACGGCTTCGGTCACCTTGTACCAGCGGACATGCAGCCGTCCGAGGCGATCCGAGCGGCCGATGACCACCTCGGGCACGGTCGTCGTCCGGTGGGGGTAGGCGTGGGCGTCGTCGGCGAAGAAATGGGGGATGGTTCCCCGGCGTTCAATCCGCTTGAGCGCCCGGACAAAGTGATCCCAGGCTTCGTAGGCGGTGGGGGTGTGGAGCCAGGCAATCTCCTGGTCGCCATCCGGTACGGGACGGGGGTGGGCCGGCGGAGTATAGCCGCGGTTCCACCACGCCAGGGCCACACCCACGCAGACCGCTGCCGCTACAAGCAGCAGCCCTGCCACGACGACGTGCCGAGTATAACCGGCTTGCATGTCCTCTCCCCAGAGCTTTCCTCATTTCACTATAGCAATATCCTGATGATGTCGCCGAAGGGGGAGGCTAACCGGCTACGATCGTTTCCCCCGTTCTGCCCCAACAGTCTGCCCAGCCAAAGCAGGACCGAAGGTGCGGATTGTTGCGGTTGAACCAGGATGACCGGGGGGACTGCCCCGCCTGGAAGCCGTTCCAGCGGTTGCGAGGCCGCAGGGATGGATTACAATGGGCCACATACGAACCTAATCCCTCGGAGGCGAATCCGCCGAGGCTGATCGGCAGGAAACGATCGGCGGGAGGGAGGGTGTGCAGTCATGGCAGTTATCACCGCGGCGTCTAGGAAAGGCCCTGCAATGGAAAAGATCCTCTGCTATAGCTCGCTGGCAGTGGCCATCCTTGTGCTGTTGATGTTTCTGCTGGATTTGGTTTTGGGCATCCCCTTCGGAGGCGGCCCCTTCGTGACGGTGGACATCCTCGGCATCTTGGCCGCCGGCATCGTCGTGTATTTGGCCGTCAACGTCATGAAAGACCTCAAGTAAGCCTGCGGAAGGGCTTTGACGGCGGATGAAGCGGTGTTACGCTTTCTATCAGCGTTGGACGCTGCGGGTCAGCGTTTCTACCCCTCCTGTCAGCGTTCTCCGCTTCGTGCCAGCGTCCTGTCATTCCTCTTCCTTCGGTGCATTTTCCACCTTCGGTTCAGTGGGCACGGCCTTGGGGGAATCGGCGGGAATACCGCGGTGCTTTCGGACGCAGTCGATTAGGGCGGCGATCAATCCCTCTTCGGTGTAAACCTCGGCTTCCGCAGCTACGGGCAGGCCGGCGGCGCGCACGACGCTTCCCGTCTCTGGACTGATCGCCACCAAGCCAATCTCCCCCTGCCGGATGCGCTGCCGGATGGGGGAATCACAAAACGCCAGCACACGGCGGGCGATGTTGCTGCTGGTCAGGGTGATCCAGCGGATGTTCCCTTGACGCAAGGCCTGGAGCAACTGGGGGGAGGGCGGTTCATCGTCCGTTTGCCGGTAGACGGTGACTTGCCGGACCTCAGCGGCGGAGCGAAGAAGTTCCTCACGCAGGAGTTCCCGGCCTCGATCAGCACGGGCGAGAAGCACGCGTTGCCCTGCAACTCGCGGGCCTAAAGCCGCGGCTAGCCCCTCCGAGGAGAACGTCTGCTCCGGCACCAGGTCCGCTCGGAGATGATACTCGTGCAGGGCGTCTGCCGTTTTCGGTCCGATGGCGGCGAGTTGGACTTTGCTGAGAGTGCGGAGGTCCCCGCCTTTGTGCCAGAGCCGGCGCAGGAGGCCGTGCACGCCATTGACACTGGTGAAGACCAGCCAGTCCCAGCGTCCCTGGGCCAGAGCGTCCAGGGCGGCGTCAAGTTCGCTGAAGTCCTCCGGTTCTCGGATGGCCACGGCCGGCCAGTGATGGACGATCGCTCCGAGCTGTTCCAGGCGGCGGATGAGGCCGGCGGCTTGATGGCGCGGGCGCGTCACCAGCACCGATTGGCCGAAGAGGGGGCGCTGCTCCGACCAGGGTTGGGGCGTCCGTTGTCCGACCGCTGGCCCGATGAGGATGACGGCGGGGGATTCGAGACCGGCCTGCCGCCGGGCCTGATCCAGGTCCGCCAGACGCGCGAAGACGCAGCGCTGGTCCCCCCAACTGGCGCGGCTGACGACCGCGGCGGGTGTGTCCGGCGATAGGCCATGCTCCAGCAGGGCGGCTACGATCTGGGGCAGGCGGCACAAGCCCATGTAGATCGCCAAGGTGCCGGGGAACTGGGCCAGGGCACGCCAGTTGATCGGCGGCTCCGCCTTGTCAGGGGCTTCGTGTCCCGTGACGAAAGCCAAGGCGCTGGCAAAATGGCGGTGCGTCAGCGGGATTTCCAGGTAGGCTCCCGCGGCGAGCGCAGCGGTGACGCCGGGCACCACTTCGTAAGGCACTCCTGCCGCACGCAAAGCCGCAATTTCCTCACCGCCGCGGCCAAAAACCAGGGGATCGCCCCCTTTGAGACGCAGCACGCGCTTCCCCTGACGGGCGGCTGCCACCATCCGCTGCTGAATCTGGCTGGCCTTCTCCGCATGCTTGCCGGGAAGGTCCCCCACGCAGATTCTTTCCGCCTGCGGATTGGCCCAATCGAGAATCCGCACCGGCACGAGTTGATCGTACAGGATCACATCCGCCTGTTGCAGCAGCTCCGCCGCCCGCAACGTCAGCAAGTCCGGACTGCCCGGTCCCGCACCGACGAGATAAACACGCCCTTCCAAGCCTGCTGCACTCCTACCGGTGATTCGGTCTCACGTCGGGTGTCGGCTTCACGCCGGGGGCGTCGCTGACTGCCTGCGCAGGCGCCGCCTCTGGCCCTGGAGAGCTATCCTCAGCCAAACTGTTCTCCCGCCCCTCGCAACGCCTCCCATTATACCGGCCTTTCACATTGGCCTGGACTGTCCGTTCACACGGCCACTTCCTCGGCCTCTTCCCACTCTTCCTCATCGCTACCGACCGGGAACAGGCGGCAGATCAGAATCCCCAACAGGTACAAAGCGAACATCGGCACGAAAAGATAGAGCATGGTGACGGCGTCGGGCGTCGGGGTGATCATCGCCGAGAACACCGCCAGGAGCATGCAGGCATGCCGCCACTTCGACCAATAGTCCTCCACCGAGAATACCCCCAGACGGTAAAGGAAGACCATGACCAGCGGCGTTTGGAACGAGACGCCGAACACCAGCGGCAGGATGATGGCCAAGCTGAACCAGTCACTCAGGCGGATGTCCGGGTCCAACCCCAGCCATTCGTTGAACATCAACAGGGCCTTCACCGCTCCGGGCAACACCAGGAACTGGCACATGATGATGCCCGCCAAAAATAGCGACAAGCTCGGCCCCAGCATCCAGTAGACATACCGCTTCTCGTGCGGATATAGACCTGCTGCCACAAAGGCCCAGAACTGATACAGGATAAAGGGGCTACCCAGCACGAAACCACAGAGGATCTGCACCTTGAAGTAAACGACAAACCCTTCCTGTACGCTGAGGGTCGTCAGATACTGCCGCGTTTCCAGCAGGCTTTGCCCTTTCTCGTTGAGATAGTTAATAAAGCCCGGATAGACACGCAGGTGGAGAACCACCGTCGGCGGAGTGTCAGGCTTAGGCGGCCCGAAGATGGGCGCCAGCTCCTGGGCGTCGATCTCGACCGGCATGGTTTCCGGCGAACCCAACAGAAGCTGCCGTTCCTGTTCCGTCAAGGCACTGAGCGCATTGCCGTTGGCCTGGAGCTTCTTCTTGATCCGCTCGATTTCCGCATTATCCGTCCGCTCCAGCGGTTCCAGCTTGTCCGTTCGCGCCCGTTCGATCCGGCGGTTGTAAAAGTCGTTGACCTGTTCCTTGACCGGTTCGGTGATGGCGACCATGACCGGCTTGCCAATGCCGATCCGTGGGTTGCCCACGAGCGAACCGACCCCGTCCAGCACAAAACCGACGACCATGAAAAAGATGAGCCATTTGAGGGCGATGATCATCCGTTGCCGCAATTCTTCGAGGTGATCCCCGAAGGACATGCGGGTGTCAGCGAAAATGTCGTCGGGATATTCCTCGTAGGGGTTTTTCCGTCGCTTCTTCTTCGGTGCCACCATAATCCACAACCCCGCGGATGGGGAGAACAGCCCAACCCCGAGGCGGAGATGCCCGAACGGTTGGCGGATCGGCTCACTGGCGAGGAAGGTCTATTTTACCTTATGGATTCGCTCGGCCAGTCACAAGGCCGCAGTCCCTACGCTTTTGATCCCCATCCAGAGGGGGATCTTCGGATTAGCACCCTGCACAAGGCCGGAACAAGCTATGCTAAGGGTATCCCTGCTCGGCTGGGAAACCGAGGGCGGATGGCTCTGCCGACCTGATGGCACCGCTGCCGTTGGCAAGAGGAGGCCCGATAGCATCCGGAGGCGCCGGGGCCGTGAAGGCACAGGGCGGCGGGAAGCCGGAGGGCAGTCGGCGAGCGTGGGACAAAAATCAAAAGGATGGCCAATCTGTGTGACGAAGGGGTCGCGCATATGCCAAACGACAAAGGTGGCGAGGCCGCAGCGGAGCAAGAGCCAGGTCCGTATTATGGCGGGCCGTTGGGTGCCGGAATTGATTGGGCGGACCCCAACTCTCCCTTAGCCCGGTGGTATTTCTCCTCCGCCGGCGTGGCCGCCGCTGGGCTGCTGGGGATCGCCCTTTACCTCTTGAGCGCCATGCCGCTGATGCACACCGACTTCTGGTCCCATCTGAAGTATGGCGAATGGATCGTGAGCCATCGGACACTGCCCGCGGTCGAACCGCTCTGTCCTTTCACGGACAAGGAGCGCCCCTTTTTCGATGCGATGTGGCTGTCCCAGGTCGTTTATTACAGCGTTTTTCGAGCAGGCGCCTCGCTCGCAGGTCAGTCGGACTTACGGCGTTTGGAAGGCGGAGTGGAAGCGATTCGCTTGCTGCATGCTGTCGTGGGCGTGATCGTCCTGGGTCTGTTCGCCTGGTCGGTGCGGCAAGGAAGCGGCTCGGCGGCGTGGGGAACCGGAGCCGTGATCTATGGCCTGGTCATGCTGCTGCCCCTGCTTGTGGTCCAGCGCCCGCAGACCTTGGCGTTTCTACCCTTCATGAGCAGCTTAGTCCTCCTGCGGCCCTGGATCGGAGAGGAAAAAACCGCATCGGCACGAGTCTTATGGCTCTTCCCTCTCCTGATGGTGGTGTGGGCCAATCTCCACGGCTCTTTTGTTATCGGCCTGCTCCTGGCCGCGATGGCAGTGGTGAGCGGATGGCTGCGGGAAATTGGACACAAACGCGGATCGCTATCCCGATGGTGGTCCCATCGGCCCCTTCGCTCCTGGACTCTGAGCCTCATGATTTCGGTTGGAGCCATTGCCTTGTTGAATCCCTATGGTCCGCGGTTGTATCTCCACGTCCTGGAATTTGGAGCGCATCCGAACCTCCGGACGATGGCCGAATGGCAGCCGCTGGAGTGGACGTGGGGGCCGGGCGGGCATTGGAGTTATGTGCTCCTGGCAGCCATGCTGCTCGTCACGCTGGGGATCACGCGGCGGCTAGGGGGAATCTTCCCCGTGTTGCTGCTTTTGACCTTCGGCCTTTGGCCTCTGTTCCAACAGCGGATGATGGCCTGGTGGGCGCCGCTGGCGTTCTGGATCATGGCCCCCGTGTGGACCGCCTGGGCCCAGGAGCGGTCATGGTCCTGGAAGGCGGGCATCCCCAGTTTTCGCAAGACAGCCCTGGCGGGCTTGATTGTGATCGTGGCCTTTATCGCCGCGCCGGCGAGTTTTTGGCTGAAGGCCGGGCGGCCGCGGCCCTTTGCCTCCGCCCTGTATCCGGCGACACCCTACGGTGTGGCTCGTGCAATCCGAGGAGAAGACCCTGGAGATTCCGGCCGCGCTCGGATGCTGGCTCAAGCATTGAAAACGGCCGGCATCGCCTCTCCCCCCGGACCTGTCTTCTGCAGCGAACGCCAGGGGGAGTACCTCCTTTGGGCTTTGCCTGCCGATAGGCCCGTGATGATGTTCAATCACGCCCAATTGTTCACGACCGAGCACTGGTCCCGCTGCCTCGCCGTCAAAGAGGGTGAGCCAGGCGGGGAGGCCATTCTCCAGCAATACGGGGCGGTGTGGATTGTGGTGGAAACCCACTATCACCCGCAGTTGTGTTCGCTGATACGCCAGCACCCCCAGTGGAAGGTCGTGCTGGACGAAGAAGGCGTCCGCGAGCTGCCGCCCGATGCCCGCTTGTTCGTCGCTGTGCGGCAGTCCAGGTGAAGTGACGGCGGCCAAGTTGCACTTCGGAACAAAAACAACACTCCACGACGGGGAAACGAGGGAGACTGAACCCGGGTGCGTCCGTCGTGGAGTGCTCCGCCGCGCCGTAAAGCGCGGTGTATGGCGCCGCAGATCAAGGGGTGAGGTGGGGTACGGCAAAGTGGACTGTCGGGGCGGGATCATTTCCATCGACTTGCGGCAGAGGATAGTAGGGTGAAGCCGTCCGGGCAGCCGCCCGCTTCTTCCCCGACATGTACTTCAACGCCTCTTGCGTATAGGCTTGCCGGACTTCCCGTGTCGTCTGTCCGAATTCTTTGAACTCTTCGATCATCGCATCGCGCATGGCGACCATTCCGCCCACGCCACCGGCAGCCACGATGGAGCCGAGCATCAGGTATTCGGTGGCTACGATCGCTCCACATTCATCATGCCAGAGTTGCAGTAACAGCCGCTTGATCATGTGCATTCCTCCCTGGTGAGATATAGGTTTCAAGCGTTTGACAACATTTTTTTGTCAATTCCTGTAAGGCCAAATCATTCCGCGAAAATTACGATGTTGAGCTTTCCCATCCTCTCCGGCACAAAAACTCCCCGTGGCACGCCGGGCGTGCTTTGCGGCACAGGTCTGGACTGTGGTTAGGAACCTGACAGCGTGGCGAGTTGAGGGGGGAACCGCAATTTCAGGGTCGGGCGATAGCCCCTGACTGGTTGATTCTCGCGCACACTCACTTGTTACTCGAATCTAGGCCACGATTGGCGGGAAGTCAAAAAACGTGGGGATTTTTTTCGGGCACGCGGTTCACATCGCGGCCACAGAACTGATGCCGGCGGTGAAGTGGGCGGAATGCTCAGGGCCGCTGTGTTTGGCACAACGGCTGCGGCAGCTCCGGTTGATGCCTCTGGTGCGAGAGGAAGAAATCCGTTCCTGCATGGAGGCCGCAAATCCGAACCCCTGGGAGGCGATGCCGAGCGGGCCGGTTCGCATGAAAGCGGACTTGACAACGGCGGAGTTCACTGGGCCCAGAGTGGCTATACTTTCAGCCGCTGGTGCAGTTCCTGGGTCACGGCGTGGAGGTATTCGTCCGTTGTCAAATAGGGGGTGGAGTCGCTGATGAGAACGGCGAGGTCTTTGGTCATTTGACCCCGCTCGACCAGGTCCACGCAGACCTTTTCCAGTGTCTCGGCGAAGTGGATGACCTCCGGGGTGTTGTCCATTTTGCCCCGATAGTAGAGGCCCCGCGTCCAGGCGTAAATGGAAGCGATGGGATTGGTACTCGTGGGTTTGCCTTGCTGGTAGAGGCGGTAGTGGCGGGTGACGGTGCCGTGGGCGGCCTCGGCTTCCACTGTTTTCCCGTCGGGACTCATCAGGACCGACGTCATCAGGCCAAGGGAGCCGAAGCCCTGAGCGATGGCATCGGACTGAACGTCGCCGTCGTAGTTTTTGCAGGCCCAGAGGTAGCCGCCGGTCCATTTCAAGCTGGCCGCGACCATGTCGTCAATGAGCCGGTGTTCGTAGGTCAAACCCGCGGCCTCGAATTGAGAGCGGAACTCCTGGTCATAAATTTCCTGGAAGATATTTTTGAATCGGCCGTCATAAACTTTGAGGATGGTATTTTTTGTCGACAGGTACACAGGCAGACGCCGTCCCAGGGCATAGTGAAAGCAGGCGCGGGCAAAACCGCGGATCGATTCGTCCAAGTTGTACATGGCCAGGGCGACACCGGCTCCGGGAGCCTGGAACACTTCCTTTTCGATGGCCGCCCCTCCATCGGCGGGAGTAAACGTCAGCTTGAGAGTGCCGGCTCCGCTGAACGCCAGTTCCGTGGCCTTGTATTGATCACCGAAACCATGACGCGCGACCACCACGGGTTTGTCCCAATGCTTGACCAGACGCGGAACGTTGCGGCAGATGATCGGCTCGCGGAAGATCGTCCCATTGAGGATGTTGCGGATCGTGCCATTGGGCGAGGGATACATCCGCTTCAAGCCAAATTCCTTGACCCGCGCTTCGTCAGGAGTGATGGTGGCACACTTGACCGCCACCCCGTATTTTTTCGTCGCTTCCGCTGCTTCCACCGTGACCCGATCGTCCGTGGCATCGCGGTTCTGGATGCCGAGATCGAAATACTTCAGCTCAATATCCAGAAAAGGGAGGATCAACTGCTCCCGGATTTTGTGCCAAATGATGCGGGTCATTTCGTCGCCGTCCATTTCCACAATCGGATTCTTGACGCGGATTTTGGCCATTGGAAACTCCTCGCTGCTGAGGCAGAACAACTCCTGCAATATCGGCCAAAATAGCAGCCGGAAGCCCGAACGGACACCCTTCCCCTCTGATCCTCGACAGGGGATTCATGACGGAGGCGGGCATGTGGATCGCTTTTCAGGCATGCCGGACTTACACGCCAAGCGGAAGGCTGGCTCCGTGCGACACCCACCGCCTGGACCTCAAAGGTGCTCAGGAAACGATGGGGAAGCGCAAGATGTCCGCCGACTAGGGAGCAGGAGGCCGGGGGGGCGGAACACTGTCCGGGCGGCGGCCCGGTTCCAACGGAGGGGAAAGCTGAGGCCGGATTTGCTCCCCGAGTACCTGGGGATCAGGGATTTCGGTTTTCTCGAAGGGCACGGGAGGGAGTGGCACCCCGAGTCGCGGTGAGAGCAGGAAACTGTGGTGATTGTCTGCCGTGGGGTCCTCGAAGCCGACACGTTCTGAAGAAAAGCGGCTCAGCGAAGGAAGCGGAGGAGGAATGGCCGGGTCCGGCGCCCGCGTGGTGATGCCGGGACCAGCAGGAAGCGTCGTCTTCGGCGGTTGAGCAGCGGTGAGCAGAGCCGCGGGAGAGAAGCGCTCGGCGGGATACGGCGGGCGAATGTCAGACTTGGCCCCGCGCAAGGCGGGGGAGGCAGGCCGGAGGGAAGGAGCCGGGTCCCACCGCGCCGCCGGGAGTGGTCCGGCCTTCGGCTGGGGTTGATGCGCTTGCCGTACCGCAGGGGGCAGGGCGGGAGTTTCGGGGGCGAGGATGCGTATCAGGTACGGTGCCATGTCCGCGGGATAGTCAAAGCCGGGGGATGGCGGCGCGGATGTTTCCGCCTCCGCTGTCGCGGATAAATCCCCAGGAGCGAGAGGGGCCGTCTGCATCGCTGACGCCAGACCGTCATCGGGGCGACCGGCGGCATCCCGGCTGTTGGACCCCGGAGAAGACGAGCAGGCCGTTAGACTGAACCAACAGACAACAGGCCAGAGGCCGGAAACCAGCCGCTGCGCCAACCTGAGGGGCATCGTCTTAGCCGACCGCTGAGTCAACAACATCGAGGGACTCCTGGAGGATGAACGGGAGGACGGAGAAGGTGACGGCAAGAAAGACCGAGGATGCGGAGGGCGAAGAGACTCGCTCGCCGCAGGAGCAGCCGCTGCCGGCGTCCCAGGAGCAGCCACTGCGGCCAGCACCCTGCCGGGCCACGGATTGCCGGGAAATTGCCGGGAATGAGCTACGGGATGCAGCATCAGCATGAGTCTCCCGGTGAGAGGTTCGCCGGTGAAGAATCCATCAAGGGGAAGGAACTTCCAGGATCAGGCGGACCGCAGTGCCCACTTTCGGGAGGGCATCGGGGTTCACGTCGAGTTTGAGGAATTTTTCCTCTTTCATGGTCCAGGTGGTTTGCAGGACGACTTCATCGGTGACGGGGAAAAGGCAAATGAGGGAGCCGGTCAAGTCCGCGCCGTAAACCTTGTCCTCCGGTTTGTTCGGGTCGCGGGGACTGAGGACGGAGCCGGTAAAGAGGAAGGTCATTTTCGGGGGAGCTTTGCGGGTTTTCGGGTCCCAGAGGACTTTTTCCAGGGGCACGCGTTTGTATTCTCCGGCGGCATCAGGAACTTCTAGGTACACCTGCACGATTGGCCCTTCGGCTTTAGCGCCTTCCCCTTTGGCCGGTTTTCCCGGCTTGAGGCCCAATTGCTCCAGGGCTTTGTGCACCTGGGAAGGCATCACATCCACGCTGACCACGATTTCGTGGGCCTTTTTCCCCTTGGGGTGGGGCCAGCCGGCAATCAGTTCGATGGGATAGACCTTATCCAGGTGAGGAAGCTGCCGAGGGGCCACCTTGGCCTCGATGATCACCTGCCGCTTTTTCGGATCGACGGTGATCCCTCCGGATTTCGACTCCTGGGCGATCACGGTGTGCATTCCGAAGAGCAAAGCGAAGATGAGCAGAAAGCGTTTCATGGCAATCCGTCCTTTCCTCGTCATTCCGTTTTCCGACCGCGAAAATTGTGCCTGTGATCCAGACTCCGCTAGCGGCATGGTTATCGACTTTTTCCGGGGAACGATCCTCGCTGGAGTCCGCTCCCCGCTGCCGGGGTCAAAGCTCAGCGGCTCCCCAAACAGACGACAGCGGTGGGTTTGCCCAGATAAGGGCCTTCCAGGTTGCAGGTGGCGACAATGAGCTTACCCCCGTGAACCGTGACACCGCCGTAAACCATGCCGGGATTGCCGATATCTTTCGCCAAGGGGTAGGTCCAGAGCGGCCGACCAGTTTTGAGATCGAGCGCATGCACCGTGGCTGTGAGGTCGGCGACGTACACTGCTTCTCCTGCGATGGCGGGCGGAGCAAAGAGCGGGGCCTTGCAGTCGTAGAGCCAGGCGCGTTCGCCGTCTGTGACGGAGAAGGCGCGGACTTTGCCATCGGTGGCGGCGGCGATCGCCAGGCCATTGTGAACGGCCACGCAACTGACGATGCCGCCGGTGGGGATTTCCTTACGCCAGCGGACCTGGCCCGTTTTGCGATCCAGAGCTGTCAGATCGCCTTTGGCCGCCCGCAGTTCCTTGTAGTAGTAGCCGATGGAGCTGCCAGGCACGAGGATCGTTTCGCCCGCCACTGTGGCTCCGCCCCACGGGTTGTATTCGAGCCGGGCTTTCCAGACAATCTCTCCGTTATCCGCACGGAGGGCCAGGAGGCCGCGCTCGCCCACTTTTTCCTTGTCCAGAAACGCCGATGGTACCAAAAGAAGTTCGCCGCTCACGTTGAGGGGTGCGTCCACGTGCCACTGGTTCTGGCCTTTCTGCCAAAGTTTTTTGGGGGTGAACTTCAGCAGTTGGCTGTCGTCAGGGGGAATGGCGAAGTCCGGGTCTTTTTTCTTGTCTTCCTCATAACGGGCGAGCAGTTCTTTCCAGCGCTGCTGTTGCCGCTGGCGGACGGCGGCAAGATCGTATTCCTTTCCTTCGAGCACGGCAGTGTTCCATTGGATGGCCAGCACACCCGCAGCACCGGCTCCCATGTAAGCCCGTTGTCCCACCACGAGCGGTGCGCCTTCGAGATGGATCAAGTCCCCCGGCAGAGGCAATTGCCAAAGCGGCAGGCCGCTGCGGGCATCCACGCAGTGCCAGGTGCCGCCGGAGTCCTGATGCATTCCATCTCCAAAGAGGAGGCAGTCCTCCGCCACAGCAGGGGAGCTGACGCTGGGGAGCTTCAGATACGGGGCGGATTTGCTCCAGCGCAGGGGAGGAGGATTCCCTCCGGCCAGGGCGAACAGATGGAGGGAAGGCCGATTGAAAGCACCGATCCCGGACACATAGACGGCATCACCCACGGGCACCGGGGCAGCCACAAAGTGCTCCTGGGACTTGTGTATCCACAGAACCGTCGGCTGGCGCGGGCCGGGTCGCTGGTCGGTGTTGCCCGTCCGCTGGGGGTTGCCCCGGTAGGTGCCCCAGGGAGGCGGGACGGAGGCCGAGGCTGGCTGGGGGGACCCCGAAACTGACTCCTGATACCCTGCTACCGGTTGGCGGCCTGGCCAGACCAGCGGTAGCGCGAGCACCAAACTCGGAGCGAATAGCAGCCGATTCCAGCCCCACGCAATGTGATTACGTCTCATAGAAGTTGGTTCCCTCGGAGCTTGGTTTTCTGTTGAGCTTAAGTTCCCTGTTGAGCGTGTTAAGTCTGTCGAGCGGTTGCTCGGAATCATTGGCATCTGACCTGAAGCGGTGTCGCGGCCACATTCAGGTCTCGCGAAGTAACGGCGCCGTTTGGGCTGACCAGTTCGATCTTGTAGGACCCCGGCGACAGGAGGAAGCGCGGCAGGAGGCCGCACTGTCCTCCTCGGCCATGGCCGCCGACGATGGCGGCTGTGGCCACAGGCTGCCCGTTGCCATTGCGGATGATGACGCGTCCGCCATTGAGCACGGCGGTGCCGTTGAGGGAGAGTTGCACGGGTGTTTGGCCGTTGGGCAGCGGCATGGCTCCGAAGAGAATGCAGGATTCCTGGCCCTCATTGTGCAGCACCAGGTCGAGCCGGCCATCGCCGTTGAGGTCGGCTAAGGTGGCGGCTTGCGAGTTGAAGACGCGCTGATGCAGGCCAATGGCCGCCGTTTTGTCCGTGAAGACGCCGTGGCTGTTGTTTTCCAGGTACCGATTTGGGCCGCGCAGGCAGCAGAGGAGAAGGTCCGGCTTGCCGTCGTTGTTGAAGTCCGCCGCCGCCGCCGCTACCATTCCCGGCACGGGTTTGGCCAGGTCGCCCGCGGAAGCCGTGATGTTGGCGAATCGCCCGGTGCCGTCGTTGCGGAAGAGAAGGCATTGCCCGTTGCGCTGGGGGATGAACAGGTCCAGATGGCCGTCGCCATCGTAGTCCAGCACCACGGGTCCCACTTTGCCGGTTTGGAAGGCCAAGCCGCTGTCCGCTTTGAGGGTGAAGCGGCCGCCAGCGTTGAGTAACAACAGGCCCTGGCCGGCGGCGTAGAGGATGTCAGGCTTGCCATCGGCGTTGAAGTCGGCCACGGCTAGGGCATCGCCTCGCAACTGGGCTGCCGGCGTGTCGGGTGTCAAACCCCACGCCGAAGTCACATCCTGAAACCACGGCTCGCCCCCAAGCTCTGGCTCGCCGGCAGCAAAGTAAAAAGCGTAATCCCCACTCCCATTGCAGATTTTGAGGAGCAACGTGTTCTTGCCTGCTTTCAAGTTCAGGACGGCGCGATTTTGATCGGGAGCGCAGGCCCGGCCCACGTTTTCGCTGAGGATTTTTTCCCCGTTGAGCCAGACGGTCAAGGTATCATCGCTACCCAAGGAAACCGGCAGCCGGGTGGGAACAGCGGCCTCGATCTCGCGGTACAGATAGGTGGCGCAATTGTTTCCAAACTCGGCCAGACTGTTGACGCTGCCGTCGGCGTAGGTCTTTTTCGTCCACTTGACCGGCATGTCCCGCTTGCCTTTGTGGACCTTGTTGGGATCAAAGGGTTCGGTTTCCGGGGTGAATCGAGCGTCGAAGTTGCTCATGCCGCCGGGATGGCGGAACGGCCCGATGGCATACCAATCGCCGAGCTTCGGGGGAGCGGAGCGGAGTTGAGCATCGGCGGGGCGGTTGTTGCGGTACAAACGCAGGCCATGATAGCCGTGGGCGATGGCGAGGTCCGGCTTGCCGTCCGCGTCGAAGTCGCCCCAAGCTGCGGCTGTGGCGGGCAGTCCGAGCGCTGAAGGGGGCAGCAGGCGCGTGTCGTCCCGGAACTTGCCAGCCCCCAAGTTGGTGTAGAGACGGGGGCCGCTCCCGGTGGCCAGGAGCAGATCCGGCAGGCCATCGCCGTTGTAGTCCGCCCAAACCGCCGCCCGCGCTCCGCCCGTCAGACCCGGCAACGCCACTTCCGTAAAGCTATCGCCGTCGTTTTGCAGCAGGAGCACTTTGCTCGCGGCGCAGAGGCAGACGTCCGCTTTGCCGTCGTTGTTGAAGTCGAGGGCGGATACCGCTTGGGCCTCACCGTCGGTCCGGGGTAAGGTGCCGAACTTGTTGAAGCCGGCGTAGCCTTCCAGCGCGCGGATTTCCTCGACGCCCCAGCCCACAAAGTCTCGCTTTGGGTTGTAGTCGAGCAGTTTCAGGCTCGCGCGCAGGCGCTGGATGCGGGCCGTCTTCTTATGCAGGGCTTCCTTATCGCCATCGACCATGCAAGGCACGATGACTTCCTTGCCCGCGAGCATCTCCTCGATGATGCCGGGGAGCCGCTCGACTTTGCCGGCGTAGGACCGCAGCAAGAAGGGTTCCCCGTGGGACATCCCCCACCATTCCCCTTGGGGATACGCCTGGTACCAGGACACGCCGAAGTAGGTCTCGCTGGCCCCGCCGTTGTGGAAGAAAACGGCCTCCTTACCTACTTCCGCCCAGTTCATGATCTCTTGCCATTCCCCCGGACGCAGTCCGCCCCGGCCAATGTTGTGCTTGATCGGGTCCTGGGGATGGACCCCCTTGAGGTCCCGCAGCTTTTTGTAAATGATCAGGTTTTTCTCGCGGTCCACCTTTTGCACCTGCATGTGGACGATGTTCGTGGACTGCCGGACGATGTCTCCCAGGGTAATCGGGGCTTCCACGTAGGCTTCCGCCCAGGGGAGAATCGACGCCACAGCGAGGATGGCCAGCAGCAGGGGCAAGGGGAGATGTCGCAGGGGGGTCATAGCCGATCGTACTCCTGGGGGGTTCGTACCAACAAATATACGTCACAGTCCGCGAGTAGGAATCGGTGAGCGCGAACCGCTATTCGCCGGGTGGGGCATGCAGGCTGATCTCCTTTGAGGCGATCGCTTTCGGGACACGGGCTGGTTCTACTGCTTGGGCAGTTTGCCGAGCCGCTCGCGGGCCAAGTTGGACCAGGGGCTGTCTTTGGGGGCCTCCTGGAGGACGCGTTCCAGAAGTTTGGCGGCATCGGCCGGTTTTTTCTCTTCCACGAGAACGCGGGCATGTTCCAGCAAGGCGGGAAACTTCAGATCGGGTAGATCGTAAGCGTAATAGACCATCTGGAACTCTTTACCGGCTTCCGCCCAGCGTCCCTGGCGGGCGCGAATCGCGCCGATTTGCAAGCGGGCTTTGGCTGCGCGATCGTCCGTTGTCTGCTGGATGACCTGCTGGTAATGCCCGACGGCTTCATCCAGGCGATTGAGGTTTTGCAAGGCCCAGGCCAGGCCATAGCGGGCATCGACCGACCAGCGGTTATTGTTGCCGAAGCGCTGGAGCCACTGCTCGAAGGTCTGGCGCGCTGGGTCCCACTGCTGGAGCTGGCCGTAGGCATGACCCAGGCGCAGGACGGCGCGATCGCTCACGCCGGCGATGTTCTGCAAGGGGGGCTGGTCGCGGAAGGGGAGCAGGCGCTTGATGGCTTCCTCCGCCTTGCCCTGGGCTAGCAAGGCTTCGCCGCTGCGATAGAGAGCGATCGGCCGGTAGGGGGACTTTTCCTGGGCCGCCACAGCGTCCCATTGGTTTTGCGCCGCCGCGTAGTCCCGCTTGTCAAACAAGACCGCCCCCAAGCGTAAGCGCAGGCGCTCCGTGGTGTCGGGGGACACCGGGCGATCCGTGGTTTCGACATCCAGGGCGGCGCGGAGGTGCTGGATGGCGTCGTCAAGTTTGCCCGCCTCGGCCAAAAGCTCGGACCATTCCAGCCGGGCTTCGACGGCGAGCGAGTGCTGGGGGAACTCGGCGATGAGCCGGGTGTAAGCCGGGGCGGGGTCGACTTCCGCCCAGCGGCGGGTCCAAGCCGCCTCGTAGAGCATGCGGGCGCGGCCCGGATGCTGGGGGAAACCGGCGCGATATTGTTCCGCTTTGCTTTCCAGGTCGCGGGCCAGTTGGGTTAGCTCGGCGAGGACAGTTTTGATCTGGCTGTCCAGCGGCCCAGCCTGATCAGGCGGGAGGTTGGGCTGGGCGCGGTTTTTGCGGAGTTCTTCCAGGCGGCGACGTTTCTCGGCGACCGCTGTGGCGAGCGCCTTGTAGCTCGCATCAACGGCCAGGGGATGGTTCCCGGCCGCTTGCACCGCTTGCTCGAAAGCCACGCGAGCCTCGGCGAGTTTCCCCGCCTCTTCCCAGGCGATCCCCTGATGGTAGCGCAGCAGGGCGATCCAATCCCGCCGGGCCGGGTCGCTGCTGAGAGGCCCTTCAAATCGCTCGCGGGCCTGGCGGAGCACGTCCGCCGCCTGGGCGGCCTGGTTCTGTTCCCGCAGCAAAGTGGCCAGGTTGATGAAGGCCAACGGGGCGACCGGCGAACGCTGCCAGGGATCGCCGCTGAATTGCCGCAGGGTGTTGATGGCCCCTCCTTTATCGCCTTGCAGGGCCATGATTTTGGCCCGTTCCAGCAACGCCGCACCGCTCACCGCTGACTGGGGAAACTCCCGCAAAAGCCGTTCGAGCGCTGCCCGGCCTTTGTTGAGCAGGTCATTGCGTTCATTGCCGGCGGGTAAGCCGGCGGCCAGTCGCTTGTAACACAAGCCGAGTTTCAGCAGAGCGTCTGGCGTCTGTTCCGCTTTCGGGGCGGCAGCTACGAAGGTTTCCAGTTGTGCCGCGGCGGCGGTGAGTTTTTCCCGCAGCATGTTGTCCGCCAGGGCGTCCTCCGCTTTCTCCGGAGCGGTCCGCAGGTGGCAGTCCGCCAGCAGGTAGGAGACCACGATCAATTCCTGGGTGCGGGCCGGGGCCGGGATGGCCTCCAGTGCCGGAAGGGCCTCCTCGTATTGTTTCAAGGCGATCCGGCATAGAGCGAGGCCCAAACGCGCGCGGGCTGCCTTCTCGAACTCTGGATATTTACTGACCACTTCCTCGTACTTGCGGCCGGCGTCCTGAAAGGCTTGGCTTGCGGCCGGATTGTTTTGCTGGGCCAACTGCTCCGCCTTGCGATAGGCATTTTCGGCGCTGCGGAACAGCACCCACGGCAGCAACGGACTTTGCGGGTACTGTTGCAGGAAGGCCGTGATGCGGGCGTCGGAAGCCGCCAGGTCTCCTGCCAGGTGCCAGGCTGTGGCTGAGCGTTCGAGGGCTTCCTGGAGCTTGTGCGGCGGCAGGACTTTTTCGTTCACCAGTTGGTCGTACAAAGCGGCGGCTTCTCGGTGCTGCTGGGCATAGACCAGGGCGTCGGCCAGCTCCAGCATCATTTGGGCGCGCAGGGACCGTGCCGGTGCGTCTGCCGCTGGGGTGCGCTGCACGGCGTCGCGCAGGGCTGCAATCGCGGCCTGGAGCTTGGCGTTGCGGTCGTTGGGGTTGTTCGGGTTTGCCGCCAGGGCTAGTCCGAGCCGGGCTTTGCCGATCCAGAACTGGGCTTGCGGACCGAGTTGCGGATGGTTGGCCAGCAGTTGCAGCGTCCGCTGGGCCTCCTCCCATTGCTTGAGTTGGACCTGGCAGAAACCGGCGCGGAGCAAGGCTTCATCCCGTAAGGGGGATTGGGCGTAATCTTTGGCGAACGCCTGGAGCTTGGGGAGGGCGTCCGCGAATTTCCCGGTCTCGTAGAGAATGCAGGCATCGTAGAAGGCGGCGCCGGGGACGTAATCCGGAGGCGGCAGTTGCGCCAGCGCTTGCCAATGGGCCTTCTCCCACGGCTGGGTGCGGAAGCGATCCGGTTGCTTGAGCAGCTCCAGGGCCTCGGCTTTGCGCTTGTCGTAGCCGCTGAGCACGGCCTGGAACGCGACGTGGGCTTCCGCCAGTTCGCCGTCGATCAGGTGGATGCGGCCGCGCAGGTAGCGGGCATGCAGGCCGAAGGGCTGCTCAAAGGGTGCTAAGGCGTCCAGCGAGCGGGCGGCCTGCGCTGTCTCGCCAAGGAGAAAACAGGCGGCTCCGTGATAGTACAACGCCAGGGGGCGCCAGGCGGCTTTGGTGTCGCCTCCTGTCACCAACGGTTCGACCGCTTTGCGGGCTTCCTGGGGCCGGCCCAGAAGCAGTTCCATTTCGGCCTGATCGCAGCGGGCGCGCGCCACCCAGTCCGGGGCGGGAGGTTGGCTTTTGCCCAGCACTTCCGCGGCCTGAGCGAAGAGGCGGGCGGCCTCCGTGAAGTGCGGCAGGGCGGCCTGCTGGCGCTGGGCCAACTCCGCCGGATTGCGCAAGCCGGGATGCAATTCCTTTTGTCCCATTCCCCGCCGGGCTATGCCCGCGTAATAGAGGGCGTGTCCCCGCTGGGGGAAGTTGCTATCCTGGGCCGCGCCCTGCAACGCCTCCAAGGCTCTCGCGTAATCCGGCTCCGGCAGGTCTAGGAGGGCTAATCCCAGACCGTAGCGCGCTGCGACCGCCTCCTTATGCCCGCCGAATTTTTGCAGATATTCCCGGAAACGGTCCGCCGCAAAGGACGCGTTCCCCTCGTTGTACGCCTTCCGGGCTGCCTGGAGTAACTGCTCCGCTTGAGCGTCCGCCGGGTTCTGGCTCTGCCCGTCATTGACGAGTACCAGCATCCCCGCGCTCAGCAGACCCACAAACCACCCGCGGTGATAAACGGTGCGACGCATCGGAGGATTCACCTGCATTTGCTCGGTCGAGGAGGGAACTTACCACACACCACTCGTTCAGGAAAATTCGGACTTCACGGGCTAGTATCGGGCAGGATGGCATTCCCTTATCCGTGGCAGCGTAGGCAGCAGGTTGGGTCGCGTTCCTGGACTAAGCTGCCGAGGAACACGTACGCTGTGGGAGGGCGGCGATGGCGGGTTCACGGCTTCCATGACCAGCAACGACCCGCCGGGGAGGGGGTGCTTTCCGGGGGGTGGGCCGCCTTGAAGCTCCAACATCACGGGCAGCGAATTTCATTGTCGGAAATCCCCGCCCTCGGTGTCAACTACTTTTTTCCTCCCGGCTCGTTTTTTCCCCCTTGCGAGCTCTGCGATCGAGCAAGGCTCCGGGGAGAAAATTCCGCTTGACAGGAAGCGAAAAACCTGCGAGGGATGATGTTAAGGACGGCACCCAGCGGTTGCCACAACTTGCGGAGCCGGACTCGCTGCAAATGCAATAACCTCACGCAACCGCTCAGCCGGCAAGATGGGGATGACTTATTCCGAAAGGATATCTGGCTATGGTGCATTTCTCCTGCGATCTGTGTGGCAAGGATTTGACACCCGAAGGAACGAGGCGGTTTGTGCTCAAAATGGAAGCCTTTGCTGCCCCCGCCCCTGCGCTCTTGCAAGAGGAGGACTTGCAGGATGACCATGTCGAAGACATGGCGCGCTATCTCCAGGCGTTGGAGGCCGGATTGGTGCAGGAACCATCGCCACCCCCGGAACGCAAGCAAATGCGCTTCGACCTCTGTTCCGATTGTTACCGCCGCTTTCTCCAGGACCCCCTCCGCCGCGATGCGCTCCCTCGCTTCAACTTCAGCAGTAACAATTGACACTTCCACCGCCAATCAACAATTGACACTTCCACCGCTAGTCGACGCTTCCACTGTACTGTTCAGGCCGCCTCGAAGAAGAGATTGAGACAGGAAGGCCACACCCTGGTCCGTCGCTTCTCTCCGTCAGAGGGCTCCAAACCACGCCCTGGTCTATCGCTTCTTTTGGTCAAGGGATGCCAGACAAGGGGACGCAGGCTGTCATGACGTCGATGGAATCTCCCCCGCGGCTGGCCGAATCAGCGCCGAGATGTTCGTCTCTCACTCTGCTTGACCCTCGGCGTTGGGGTGGAGGCACGAGAGCTACGCGGATGGGGATGGGGATGGGCGTGGGCATGCGGCGAAGGGGGATGAGTGTGAGCCTGCTCCGGCGGTGATGCCGTACTCGCCACCTCCGTGGGCGGCTGAGCCGTTTCCGCTAGAGTCAGTTCGCCCCGGTGGACGCCTTTGAGACCCCGCAAAGACTCCGCCAAGCGTACCAACTCCCGCCCGCGGCCTCGCAGCACCAGCACTTCAAGGCAGCGATCCTGGTCCATATGCACGTGCATCGTGGCGATCACCTGCTCGGCATGTTCATGCTGCAACGTTAGCAGCTTCTCGACCAGGTGGGGCCGATGGTGTTCGTACACCAACGTCAGCGTGGCTAATACCGGCGCTTGATCGGCGGCGAAACTCTTGCGCGTCAGGGATTCCAGGAGCAATTGGCGAATGGCTTCGCTCCGTGTCGCAAAAGCGCCGGCACGAACGTACTGATCGAAGGCGCGGAGCAACTCCGCTTCCAGGGACACGGAAAAACGTGCCAGTTCGGACATGGATGCTTCCCCTCCCGCATCTTCGACGATGCCTTATTTCCTTTCCCGTTGGACCCCAAGCCCGTAGGAACGTCCTGCCCCTTCCTTCCAGACTGTCGAAAGAATCGTGTGGTGTCAGCCATTGTAGCTTCTGTCCTATTGCAGGGCGGTTCGTTTGGGGAAGTGGTGGGATTTTTCTAGACAGCCCGGATGTCCGGCAGTATTACAATTTTCAGGTTTTTCACACTCGCGGAGACCGCGCCATATTCCCTCTTGCCCGTGGGGGAGAGACAACGCGAATCGCGCGGCCAGCGGGGACTGTTCCACAGAAAGCGGAGAAAAAGGAGACCAAGCTATGCCGAAGAGACAGGGACGCGGTGTGTGCTGCCGCTGGGCTACACCGACGAGAAGCGGATTCACCCTGATCGAACTGCTCGTGGTAATTGCCATCATTGCAATCCTCATCGGCCTGCTGCTCCCCGCAGTGCAGAAAGTGCGGGATGCCGCCGCTCGGATCAAGTGTCAGAACAATCTCAAGCAGATCGGCTTGGCCTTGCACAACTACGAGTGTGCCCGGCAAGCCTTCCCGTCGGCCTACTTGATCCAGCAATGGCCGGGAGAGGGGGGCACCGTGCCGCCGGGCCACTTCCGCTGGTCCGCCCTCGCCCAACTGACGCCGTACCTGGAGCAGACGAACGTATATAACGCCCTGGATTTGACGGTGCCGCTGTTTGGCGGTCCCTTGTCCAATCCGCCTTACAGTGTGTTTCCCCAGAATCGGGCAGCGGTGGCGGCGATTGTGCCGACGTTTCTTTGCCCCAGCGATCCGGCCAATGTGCCCGTGGTGCAGGGCCGGGGACCGTCGAATTACGTGGCTTGCGCGGGCAGCGTGCCGGATGCCACCGTAGGGGACGGCATCTTCTACGCCAACTCCAAGGTGAAGCCGACGGATGTCCGGGATGGCCTAAGCAACACGGCGGCGTTCTCCGAGTCGTCCCTCGGACCGGGCGGTGCGGATGTGACCTCCGCCACCCCGCCGGATTATCGCACCTGGTACCGCATGCTAGGGACCGCGGACACCTACTCCGATGCCGCCTGTTCCAGTGCCGGACCCTGGCGCCCGACGCGCAATTCCACCTGGGCCGACGGCGCGCTTCCCACTGGCTTGTACAACCACATCTTGCCGCCCAACAGCACCATCCCGGACTGCATCCGTCACAGCAATCCCGGCCGTAAAGCGGCGCGGAGCTTTCACGCCAACGGCGTCAATCTGCTCCTTGGTGACGGCAGCGTTCGCTTCGTGACCAACTCCATCAGCCTGCCCACCTGGATGGCCGTCGCAACCCGTGCCGGAGGGGAAGTCATCAGCAACGATTGGTAGGGGGAGCCGCCTCCTGACTCACAACCCTTTCCTGCCTGGTCCCTTCCGCCGCCTGGGCCATGTCCCCCCGCTGCTTGGACCAGCAGCCGCCTGTCCCTTATCGAGCGGCCTCTTGACAATCCGACGAGATTAGAACATCTGAACACACTCGGCCTTGGCCATCCAACTGCCCCTCCGCAGCGGGGCGGAGGAGGGGGCCGGATTGCCCTCCCTCTCTCCTTTTCTCCTATCCCGCCCGCCCCAGCCTCATCTCCGTCCTGGCTGTCGCCAGGTCCTGACATTTCCACCTGCTGGTGGCCGTGCCGCTTTGCCGGGGAGGAGGGCTGTCCCACCCCTGATTCAGCTCCACCGCTTGGCGGATTCCACGCTGGAGCGACTTTTCGGAGGCCGGCAGAGATTGCGGCATCCCCGATCGGGACAGGGCCTGGAAGCGGCTTTTCTCTCGCGCTGACGGTGGGAATTGCCAGAAAGGCATGTCCACTGGGTGAGGCGGGACTCGAACCCGCACGCCCTTGTGGGGCAAGGGATTTTAAGTCCCTTGTGTCTTCCGATTCCACCACTCACCCTGGCTGGTTCGTCTCTGGACCATTTTACGCCGATTCCGTTCCGGTGCCACCTCCCGTGTCCCGCTGAGGGGGTATCCCTCTTGGGGCCGTCCCGCGGAGAGGAGTGTCCGCCTGCCCTCTTGCGCTTCCCTAGTCCTATTTCTCCAAGGCTTTCAAAAGAGCAACCCATCATAGGGCCTCAAGGTGAAAAAGCAGGCGGCAAGTGATCGCGGCGGTGGTGAAATTGGGCACGAACCTGAAAGGGAATCCCAGCGATCCGAGGAGGTGGGAGACATAATGTTGGCCCTTGAGGAGATGGCTCTGAGGAAGGATAGATTTGCGGACACAGGGTGAATCTGATTCCACAAAGGTCCAGGGAGAGGGAGTGAGATATGAAGCGTGCATATGAGGTCCACACCGGCAGCGGTGGCAGGGTGGACGTGGGAATGGTGTAGTCATCTATTCGGCTTGGCAGAAGGGGAGAGTATAGAAAAGAGAGCCACCGCCCTGATAAAAGCTATCACGGCGGTGGGTATACGGATTACGTTGAAGGGCAAGAGGGATCAGGCGAGAACATCCACAAGCCGCTTGACCTGATCTGCTCCCAGGCGTTTGATCAGGTTGCGGACGGTTTCCAGGTCCTCGATTTGCGGTTGGCGCCGCCCGCCTCCGGATTGGCGCTTGATCTGGGATTTGTAGTTGCTGATGAGATTGGTGGGCAGTTCGTGGTGAAACTCGTTGAGGATGTATTCCTGCAATTCACCGGGTTTGGCATCCGGTCCTTTGGCTTGCATCGCCAGCCGCACCATTTGCATCTGGCTGATGCTGCGCTTCTCACCGCTCTCCGCCGACTTTTCTGACTTCTTGGCCATTGGAGCGTACCTCACACAATACGGGTTAGAAAAACACAGATAGGGCTTCCGACCACGGGAACGGACTCCACAATACCAGTTCCCTTTACCTCTGTTATTCCTCTCGTCAGTATCATATATACCACATCCAGAGAAGTGGAAAGAGAAATTTCGATTTTTTTCATACCAAAGCCGATATGCAGATCGGTAAGGTCAGACGGCACGGAGGCGGGGGAAAATGGTATTTAGGAGATCTCTCGGAAAATCTGGTCGATCAATCCTCCCTCGGCGAAGAACTGCTTCTGGATGTTATGCCAATCGCCCAGTTGATGTTGGGGATCCACAGGACGGAGAAGTTGCATAGGGGTAAAGCGTGGGTCTTCAGTCCAATGAACGGGGCGGAGATATTGCTCGGCGATGATGTTTTGTGCCACCGGTGAATAGAGGAAGCGGATGTAGTTGTGGGCGAGTTCCTCCGCGCCGGCTTGCCGGGCGTTGGCGTGGACCACGGCCACAGGGGGTTCGGCCTGGACGCTCAAGGGGGGATGGACGATTTCGACCCGGCCGCGGAGTTCGCGTTGTTGCAGATAGGCCTCGTTTTCCCAAGTGAGCAGAACGTCCCCGATGCCCTTGCGTGCGAAGGTCAGGGCGGCCCCGCGTGCTCCGCTGTCTAGCACAGGCACTTTGCGCAGCAAGCGGGTGAGGAAGTCTTTCGCCTCTGGGAAGCTCCCCCCACGAGCGGTCACGCTCAGCCAGGCGGCCAGCATGTTCAGGCGGGCGCCGCCGCTGGTTTTCGGATTGGCCGTCACGATGCGGAGCTGATCCTGGAGCAAATCCGGCCAATCGCGAATGTTCCAGGGGTTCCCCTGCCGCACGACAAAGACAACCGTGGAGATATACGGCAATGAACGATGCGGAAATTGAGACTCCCACGAAGGTTCTATCAGACCTTTGCGCACAATGGTGTCGATATCCAGCCACAAGGCCAGGGATACGACGTGAGCAGGGAGGCCATCGAGGACTGCCCGGGCTTGAGCGCCGGAGCCGCCATGGGACATTTTGATGCGCACCGGCTCTTGGCCCTGTTGCTGCCGATGTTCTGCGAAGGCCTGGTTAATTTTGCGGTACAACTCCCGCGTCGCATCGAAGGAGGCATGGAGCAGTTCCGCCCCTCGACCCCGGCCGGAGCAGCCGCCTCCGAGTGTCAAGGCACCCGCCGCCAGGGTGTGGAAGAAACCCCGCCGCGTCACGCATCGAGAAGTCCATAGCTTCATATATTTCACTCTAGTCATCCCCGCACATGTTGGCGATGGATCGATTCTTGATCTTATGTAGAAAGCGATTGCAAAAACTTACCATCATTCGCCTCTCATCCCTTCCATTTTGGCCAAGTGCCGCGGGGGGGCCGCCTGCCGCGGGGTCTTGTGGCGCCGTTGGCGCGAAAGGAACCGAGCGGGGGGAAGGGCATCGGTTTGGGGTCCGTTGGGGTGTGCCGTTCTGGAGGATGCATTGTGGAGGCTGGTCAGGAGGGCGGTTTTTTCAGGGCGTGGATGTGGGGCAAGTCTTCAAGAGATTTCAGGCCAAAAAGTTGGAGGAACCGGCGGGTGGTACCGTAGAGTTGGGGCCGGCCGAGGGAATCTTGCCGCCCGACGACCTGGACCAATCCCTTTTCCAGAAGGACGCGCAAAGGTTCGACGGCTTGGGTGCCACGGATTTTTTCGATTTCGGCTCGCGTGATCGGCTGTTTGTAAGCGATGAGGGCGAGGGTCTCCCAGGCGGCGGGGCCGAGGTG
Organism: Thermogemmata fonticola; assembly: GCF_013694095.1. Classification (NCBI taxonomy): domain Bacteria; kingdom Pseudomonadati; phylum Planctomycetota; class Planctomycetia; order Gemmatales; family Gemmataceae; genus Thermogemmata; species Thermogemmata fonticola. The sequence goes on from NZ_JACEFB010000013.1 coordinate 76,649, forward strand.
CAAGTCACGGCCCGTGTGTCGGAGGCGGGCCAGCCAGGGATGATAAACGGCGCGGGTGAGTAACTGATATCCCCCGGCCACTTCGGCGATTTGGAACGCTGTCTGGTCGGCGTCGTAAAGCTGCTCCAGACGTGCGAGCAGTTGTGCCGTGGCGGCGGTGTCCGGAAGCAAGGCGGCTTCGGTGAGCCGCTTGAGACTCAGAGGTTCGTCGGCGAGCAAAAGCACCGCCTCCAGGCGGGCCAAGAGGGGATCGCGGGCCAGGGGATCATCCGCGGCAGCCGGTGCTCGAAGGCGGGTCCGCAGCCATGGCCCACGATTGGGCAGATCGGCAGGGCGCACATGTGCCGGACGGCGGGTTGCTACTCCCCACCGGCGGCTCGTCCCCAAAGCAAGCCGATGGACCATGCTCCGTTCCTCACTGCTGGGAGCTTCGGCGGTTCCTCAACGCCTGGATGCCATCGCTGGGAGATTCTCTACATATCTGATAAAAGGCGCTCTGTCGAGGGGAAGGGGAACGCCTGGCAGAACGAAAGGGGCAAGCTGTGCTGGAGTTCTGGTCCGGGTATTTGGACAAGCCGTGGAATGTGCTGGCCGCCGCTGGGACCGCCGCGGCACTGCTGTTTGGCTTTGTCGGTTTGTCGGCCTTTTTAGCGATCTGGGCCGAGCGCAAAGTGTCCGGGCGCATTCAGGATCGGCTGGGACCCTCGCGGGTGGGACCCTTTGGCTTGTTGCAATCGCTGGCGGATGCGATCAAGCTGCTGGCCAAGGAAGACCACGCTCCGGCGGGGGCGGACCGTTTCCTCTTCCGCCTGGCCCCCTATCTGGCTTTTTGTGCCAGCTTTACGGGGTTTCTCGCCTTGCCCTTCGGGTATGGCCTGGTGGGCTGGGAGCTGTCCGTGGCGGTCTTCTTCATGCTGGCGGTGCTGTCCAGCGAAGTGTTTGGAGTGGTCCTGGCGGGATACGCTTCGGGCAGCAAGTGGTCCCTCTTTGGCGGAGTGCGGGAAGCCGCCCAGGTGGTCAGTTATGAGGTACCGCGCTCCTTGTGCGTGGTCATTCCCATATGCCTGGCTGGAACGTTGGACCTGCATCAGATCGCCCGCCAGCAAACGGGGGGATTCTGGGAATGGAACATCTTTCACGATCCGTTCACCTATCTCGCCTTTTTCGTGTTTTTCATCACGGCGACGGCCAGTTGCAAGCGTGCACCCTTCGATTTGGCGGAAGCCGAGAGCGAACTCGTGGCCGGTTTCCACACCGAGTATAGCGGTTTTCGCTGGTCGATCTTTTTCCTAGCGGAATACGGGAGCATGTTCGCGGTCAGCGGCTTGGCGGCGCATCTGTACCTGGGCGGTTGGCACAGCGGGTTGCTCCCTTGGGAACCGGCGGAAACTTGGGGGCCGCTCTGGGGGAACCTGCTCAACGTCGGCGTGTTCGTGGCCAAATGCTGGCTTTTGGTCCTCGTGATGATGTGGCTGCGCTGGACTTTGCCGCGGCTGCGCATCGACCAGGTCATGGAGACCTGCCTGTTCTACCTGCTGCCGATCAGTTGCGTGCTTATGGCAGGTGTGTGCCTCTGGCAACTAGCGGTGCCGGCGGAGTGGGGCCGGTGGGTCCGCTACCTTCTCGCCGGTCTGACGGCTCTAGGCTTACTCACGCTTCTGATCAGCGTCCTACGTCCCTTGCCGCAGAATGCCCGCCGGGGCGAGCTTCCCGGCGCCTGGAAGGGGCAACCATTATCCGCTTTGCCCCTGGGACGCTCCTGAATCGGGCCCAAGGAGCGAGAGCATTTCCACTGGGGAAATGTGCCGGGCGGGCTGGCTTCCTGTCCCAGCTGGCTTCCTGTCCCAAAAGAAGAGGATTCTTTCCGGAATTCCTGGAGGGGAATGGGATTGCTGGAGAAAAATGGTTCATCTGAGAGAAGCGGTTACTCTTGGCAGGGAACGGCAAGCCTTGGAGTGGTGTTGGGCTTTGGGGTGTTACTCAGGTGGTCTCTGACGCGGGCAGATCGGGTAACTCCGCCGGTTCCTCGGACTTCTCGCGAGGCGGTTCCGCTGGAGCTGCTGGGGCCGGGGAAGGGGGAGGCGGTGCGAGAGTTTTCTCCACGCTGGAGGGAATGGCGACGCCCAGCAGCGGGGCCAAGGCCAGCATTTGCAGATCGAAGTCCCGCGCATCCGGCCGCAGGCGGAACAACCGCTCTTGATACCAATGGCTGTGCTGCACCTGGAGCACCACATCGGCAAAAAGCACACTAAAAAAGAGCAGTCGGCCGACATACTCCATCCACATCGCATGGATTTGCATGTTCCACACCTGGACCAGAGAATGGCGCTCGTCGAAGCCGAGCAAATGCTGCTCCCCAATTTTCGTGGTGAACAGATAGATGATCAGCAGGACTACGCCGACCAGGGTGAGCGTCAGCACAATGCGCTGCAAGCGGATGAGCTGCTCGACATCCTCCCGGTACGCTAAGGGTTGGACCAACAAGCGATATTGGGCCAGGTAAACGATCGGAGCGCCGATCCACAAGATCAAGCTGATAAGCAGCAGAGCATTGCCGATGGCGTGGTAGATCAACACGAGGGTGGCCCAGGTCAACAGCACGAAAAGGGGAATGCTGGCAACCATTCCCCAGCCCGGTACGGTAGCCGCCGGATAGAACATTTTGATCCGCCAGCAGCCGCGACTGAGCGCCGGTAACAAGGACAGCACCAGGGGCATGATCGTCATGTAAAACTGCAAGCCCAAGATCAGGTTGAGGACCATGCGCTGGGCTTGGACTTCCGCTACGGTCGTCTGTGGTGTCTGGGGGATGGCAATGAGCCATTCCGCGGGACTAAAAACCAGAATCAGCGGGATGCCGAGGGCCAAGCCGCCGCCCCAAACCACATAGCGGAACGACTGGCGGTACTGATGGAACAGGTAGGCAGCACTGGCGGCGCTGCCGGCCAGGATCAACGTGGCTAGGGGAATGAGAAATTGCACGGCCACGCCAAAGCTGGTCAGGTCTTCGCGCCCCTGTTTGTCATTAATCAAGTGAAGCAATTGCAACACGGCGGCCAATCCGGCAAAACTGGAGGCGATCCAAAGCGCCGCCTGCCGCCAGAGAGCGTAAGCCGCCGGACGGCCCTGCAACCCCGCTTGGGCCAATTGCGCCTGCTCCTGGGCCTGGGGGACCATCGATTCCGGATGGCCGGCGAAGAGCCGCTGCCAGTGAAGCAGCATGCGGCCCCAAAAGGCCTTGAACCAGGCGAAGGGGTCCGGCGGCGGGTAGGGGGAAGGAGCCTGCGGTACTCCGTAGGGAGGACCGTAAGCCGGTCCATAACCGCTAGGAGGAGGGGGAGCCATCCCCGGCATCGGCGGAGGAGCGGGCGCATAACCAGCCGGAGTGCCAGGCCAGGAGGTGATAACTCCCTGCGGCGGGAAATACGGCAGCAATTCCGCGACCTGCCCCGCTTCCACCCACTGGGGCATCCCTTGCCGCCAGACCAAATCCCACCGACTCAACCGGCCGGAAGCGATCTCGGCGCGAAGCTGCTCCAACGTCACCGGCCCGATCTGCGTTCCCGCGCGGGCAAAATACCAAATCTCATTCATGGTCGTGCTGGGAGCTGGAAACCCCTTCCGCTGGCCGTTCCTGGGGACAAAGTTGCTATCAGATTAGTCCGCCTTCCGCCGCTTCGCAATATATCTCCCCCCAGCAAGCCTCGCAATCAGTAGAACTTTCGCCGCTTGGCAGCCGTTGCCCCAACAAACTCCACCCGGCAGGCGTGTTACTCTGCGGCAGAACAGACCCGTCTCGAAAGTGAAGGCGATCAATGGCTCTACGCCCCGATGGTGGACCGTTACACCCCCTGACAGACCCGCCGCACAATCCGTGCGATGTTGCGGGCGTCATCCAAACCGCGGTGAGGGGAACCCTCAAACTCCATCCCCAAGTAGCGGAGTGCCTCGCCGAGGCTCAGCCGCTTGGGCAGCCCCAGGACGCGGGATAGCTCCGCCTTGAGATTCAGGTGCCCCGAAGAGAAGGGATACGCGACTCCGTGGAAGGCGCAGTCCTGGAGGAACTGTTTACGGTCGTAGTCGCCCCAAGAGCAGAAGAGCCAATCGGAAAAGGGGGAGAGCCACCTTTTCATGGCCTCCAGAGCTTCGGGGAACGGCGGAGCCTGGGCGATGTCCGCGGGGGTGATCCCCGTCAATTGGGTGCAGAAGGGAGTGAGTTCTGGGTGCCGGACGGGACGGACGAGTGTCTGGAATTCCGAGACGATCTCGAAGGTGCGGGCACTCTGGAGGACCGCTCCGATCTCGATGATTTCCATCTCCTGCGGCGGAATAGTTCCGTCCTCCGCGCAGGTCGCCTCCAGGTCCGCCATGAGGTAGTAGGCGTAAGCTATTCGCATGGGGCACCTCGGCCTGTCCCGCCCCGCGTGAGGTGATCAGGTCCTCCTTCCGCTGACGATCGCTCCACACCTTAGCAAGCTTTGAGCACCCATTCCCAAGACAAGGCCGGCAGTCATCAGCATTTCGTGGAGGGTCTTTCGCCTGGGGGCCGAATCGGGGGGCGTCTAAGGTTTGTATCTTCCTTCATCCCTACTTTCGCTGAGCATCGAGGCGAAGTACTGCTTTGGCAGGAACAAGCTCAGGAGGATGCCCAGGCCGTCGTTCGGGATCAGGCCGTGGGGAGTGCGCACCGCCTGCGGGATGAGATTCAACACCGCTCCCGCCGTAGCCGCGAGAGCGAGACTCTGCCAGGCAATCAGGCCGTAATCCTCCGTAAGGGTCAGCAGGCGATTCCAGCCGACGAGCAACACCACACCCAGGGCGATCAGCAGTTCGACTCCCGGCCCCGCGAAGTAGATGGCGATATTTTTCAGCCGCGGATGGCGCAAGTCTTGCGGAGCACATCGGACGAACCCTTCGATCGGCAGGAGGCGAATCTCCACAGAGGTGTTGCGGATGCGAAAGGCGGCAACAAGCCGGCCCAAGCCGATGACGATCTTTTGGACACGCCAGCGGAGCAGGGCCGCCGCAAGTGCGTGGCCGCACTCGTGCAAAGCCAGCAGCGGAATCCAGAACAAAATGATCAGCAAGGCGCTGAGTTTCACCGGTTGGTAGTCGTGCCAGATTTCGAGGATGAAAAGGCCGAGCACAACGCCGAGGAAAAGACCGGCCATCCACCGCTCCTGCGGCGAGAGAGGGCGGTCGGACGCGCCGAAGCGATCCATGGCTTCTCCAAGTTGAATGGCCCTTGGCAGCCGCAGGGCAGGTACTCAGGGATCGCACACGCCTGCCAGCCCCCGAATGCCGCTGCTGCTCCAGAGCTGGCTAGGACGCGTGTGGCCTGGTCCCCTTCAGAGCGAACCTCGCAGTCAGAAGAGACGCACGCCGATCAGTAACAAGCCCACCACCATGAGCGCCGCACTGGATAGGACGAATCCGCCGAAAGCGAATCCCTTGAGCCGATCGATGGCCAGCCCCACCGCCGAGCTGATAAACCCAAGCGGCGGCGCCAAAAGCAGCACGCATGTGTACCACATGCAAATCCCCGATCCTCAGTCCGGGGGATACCAGGCCGCGTGCGCGAAAACGCTCCACGGCAGGATCGACAGCATCAGACCGGCTATTCCCGCTACGTTCCGCTTGCGCATGATCTTCCCCCTTTCCAGACGTGTCATAAGTCCCATCGTCCCGGCAGCGGACCGTCATCGAGTCAGCAGGATCAGCAGGATTGGGATTGATCCCACTGAGAACGATGGGCAACCGCCTGATCCCTCCCTCTACATTACCTGGACCATCCCGGCGGCTCAACCGCTTTTTCCCGCCCCGGTCCAGAGTGGCTGGCCCATGTCAGCGCCCGAGGCGGTGTATGATCTACGAGGTTTCTCCTCTTCGGTGCTCTGCCACGAGCAGGACGTTTCTAGGAACCAGACCGTTTCGCACGCCTTTTACGGATCGGAAGTGCGCGGCGATTGCTCAGGGTCCGGTGGCTTCGGCTCCTTCGCGGCTTCGGCCCACTCCTCGTACTCCACGTCCGCCGGGAGTTGCCATTCGATGGTCCAACCGGCGAGAGCACCCCCCGCGATCATCCCCGGCACGATGAAGAACACAAAACCGAACGGCATGTCGTCGTGCGCCCAAGCTTGGAGCCATATGAAGAAGCCGATCAATCCAAAAACGATGCCGCCGCCGATGGCCCACGCCCTGGCACTTTCCGGCGTCGCCTTCGGATTGTATTTGTCGAGGAAGCCCATCGTGAGTTCCACCCTGCGGCCGATTATTGAAGGACCCGCACGATCTCTTCCACCACCCGTAAACCCATCCTCTGGAAACATGGGACAACCTATTTCATTTACAGATTACATAACCAGCGAGAAATTGACGTGATTTGATGGTCATCATTTAAGTTTGCAGCATTGGTAAGCACTCCGCGTTCGAGTTGATCCCAAATCTCGGTGGCCATGCGTTTCTCAATTGCAGCACCTATGAAAAACAGATACGGGGAATGTGCATGATCTGCGAACGCCTGACGGATACGGTCAAGGGCTGTACGTGCAGTTTTCCAGTGTTCATCGGCACCGGCGGGGTCTATCCCGCCCTTGAGTTCACCAAGAGCAATATATGATGTAGCCGAAGTATATTGAGTTGATACCAGTTCATCGGGATTGAGGTTGAATAAGCATATATCGACATTACTATTGTAAACCAGAGGCACAGTCAAATTGTAAATCAGAGTGCGAGAGCTGTCTGCGTTTTTCCAACTCAGTCCTCGCAGAGAAAACTCGATTTCTGAGTCATCATCGGTCATATCAACCCATTGTCTAGTCTTGGTGTGTTGCCAACGGTAGGGGATACCGGCAATCCTGAGAGTAGAGAGAACGGCGCGGGTCAGTTTTCTCTGGGCGAGGATGCCACCAATGTTGCGCATAGAACCGCCCAATTTATCGCCGCGTGTTAGCAAGAACCGAAAGACTAGTTCCTCGACAAATTTTTCACCTGCTGGTTCTAAGAAATTTTGGATGAGGTTCTCGATGGCCTGCCTTTTATCCTCCTCTTGTAGATGGACGAGGGCTTTCTCGGACAACCCTGCCGCGGCAAGGAGACCTGCTTCAATGCCTGGGATGTGCAGTAAGTCCACCGGTGTTTGAGCCTGGGATGCCGCTTCTTGCAAGGCTCTCGCTTCGGCAATGTAAGGTACAGCGCGGCGATTCTTTTCCAGTGCCTGCGCTACAAAGCCAGCGCGTGTAGCGGCGTAAGTTGTAACGAGGTCATCGCTGGAGTGGAGATGATTTCGGTACGGCGGGGCGGGCGTCATCGCTTTCTCCAGACGTAAATGCATTTTCGTAATACCTGCCGCCCATGCTCGCCCATCTGCTGGCTGCTATTGCCCTTACCGTTTGGCAATACCAAGATGTTTTCCACATGGAACCCTAATTTTTCGGCAATATTGGAGAGTATCATGTCTACGGAAATGCCCGCGCCGGCGTAACGTACATTATCGTTGACCATAAATAGGACAGCATGAGGTTTCAGGACACGTGCGCATTCGAAAATGACACACGCCATCTCATAAAAATAGCCCCGGACCATACGGGGAATGCCATTGTTGTTTAGGGTGCCCAAGGCTTTTTGCTCATCCAAGTATTTTAGGACTGCCTGGAGTAAACTCTGCTCGTCCGCGGCAGCTAGGGCAGAAGTCCAACGGGGGTTGATGCTGAGCAGGTCTTTCGCGCGGTTTTCGACCGTACAACTGAGCATCTCTTGGCGGAATCTTGCGAGTTTCTGTTCATCTGTTCCCAATAATGCGAGTTCCAGTGCATATGTACGCGTGTAATCATAACGATTGCAGTATGGAGGAGAAGTTATGATGGCATCGTACCTGTTATCAGACAATGTGGGTAATATATGAAGACAAGACCCATTGTGTAAATGGATTTCTCCGGGGACTTTTTCTGCAGGGAATAAACCTGTTTGCGCAGGCGGCGAGGTATCGGCCAAGATTTCGCGGATTTTCTCGCTGATGGCCTCGGCGAAGCTAGGAATGGGGCCCTTGTCAAATCGCTTTTTGCCTTGAGTGCGGCCGGAGCGATGATCCCAGCGCAGATACTGTCCATCTTTGCGTGTATAACTGATGGATTCCAAGACGCAGAGTAAGGCAAAACGCAAGACGGTCTGAACTCTCTTATTCTCGTGTTGGCAGGCTCCCAGGTATTTCTCGATCGCCTCTTTCGTCGTCTCGGGATAAGCTCGCTGGGTGATCCGCAGCTCAGGTAAAGGGTAGCGTGTTGTCGACGGCTCCCAAACTCGCAGCTCTGCCCATTGGCGGAGTCTGTCAAAATCTTCGGATGTAAACTCTGAGTCGAGTACGCGTTTCGCCGTAACGATTTCGTGACCGATCGGCAGCAACTCGATGCCATCGGCGTGTATCCCCATCGCACTAGCCGCAAACAGAGCAGTTCCGCTTCCCGCAAAAGGATCGAGAATTCTCCCACTAGCGATTCCGTATTTGTGGAAGAGATACTCCACAAGAGAGGCAGAAAATGCTTCTTTGTATTTGTACCACCGATATACAGGCCGAGTCTTGTTGGCTTGAAAACTGACCAATAGGCGAGAAAGCGAGGGATCGACAACAAACTTCTCCCGATACCGTTGCAGGAGCTGTTCATCGAGTTGTTGGATCGAGTTGAAACATAGGGATCCGTGCGTATCGACGATATGGGAGTCTTGAATCGAATGGGGTGTCATTTCGCACTCCCTGGTGTTACCGTTACAGCTATTACCATGAACCCTCCCTATGGTATCGGCTTTGATTCGTCCGCACAATCACGGCAGCGTAAGAGGATTTGTCGATCAACCGGTGGTAACGATTTCTCCATGCGCGCTGCGACGGGAAACGACGGCTACATTGGCCAAAATGAAGCGTACTCACGCGTGCACAACAAAGAGGCTGCAGAAACGGGGGATAGACAAGAGACCTCACGAAAAAAGAAGGACTACTCAAGAGAGAATAAGGGAATCTCAGGAAATCTGGGTTAATCGGACCAAGGGGAAAGGTCGAACTAGTATCCCCGAGAGGACTCGAACCTCTAACCTTCGGCTCCGGAGGCCGACGCTCTATCCAGTTGAGCTACGGGGACAATTCCCAGGGGAGCTGCGGGGACAATTCCCAACTGAGCTACGGGGACAATTCCCACGCAGGTGCACATTACACTATACCCTTCCGCCGAGTTCTGACAAGGGGCTAAGAGCCACGGGGCAAGTCCTTGGAATGCCTTTTCGCCTTCGCAACGATGACGGACGATGCAGTCGTCTCTGTCCTGTCTCTAGCCGGCCTCGTCTTCTTCCCACTGGCGAACGATGGCTCCGCAGGAGGGCGTTTCGAGGGGTTGGGGGGAAGAGGTAAAGGATCTCGCCAGGGGAAAAAAGCAGGGGAAACAAGAAGCTGCCTCGGTGGCTGGTGAGCAACCAAAGTGATCGTCCATCATGCAGGACTTGGCGGTTCCCAAAGGGCGGTGGGGCGATTCATCGGGCTTTTCTGCCAGGGAAACAGCCAATTTGTGGATTGGCACATGAATTGCAAAACCTGAGGGACAACAATGGGCGCCTGTGGCAAATGGCGGGCGGCTCCCTGGAAACAACACCCTTCTCGCAAACCTATAAGACCTGGGTGTTTCCTCGCGCCCCACCGAGGGAGAGAAGGGAGACGACGAGGGGAAGAAAGCGGCAGGAGATGATGCGTTCAATACGGTTGCTCACCTTCGCCGGCGGGATGGTCGTTCTGATGCTGCCGGCGTGTGAACATGGCCATTCGCAGGAACATGTCACGGAACATCCCCATCACACTCTCGTGGTCACGAGTCCGATCCTCAAGGATGTCGTGGTGACGCAGCAGTATGTCTGTCAAATCCGCGCCCGGCAGCACATCGAAATCCGGGCCTTGGAGGAAGGGTATCTGGAGGAGATTCCCTTCCAGGAAGGGCAATTCGTCAAGCAGGGGGATGTGCTGTTCCGAATTCTGCCGTTGCTTTATAAGGCGCGCCTGGATGCGGAGTTGGCCGAGGTGCGGCTGGCCCAGATCGAGTACGAGAACACCAAGCGGCTCTACGAGCACAAGCCGCCGGTCGTTTCTGCCCAGGAAGTGGCCTTGTATGAGGCGAAGCTGGCGAAGGCCAAGGCGAAGGCGGCCCAAGCGGAAGCGGAACTCTCGTTTACGGTCATCCGGGCGCCCTTCGATGGCATCGTGGACCGCCAGTATCGCCAGAAGGGCAACTTGGTCAGCAAAGAGGACCTGCTGACCACGCTGTCGGACACCAGCGTGATGTGGGTCTATTTCAACGTTCCCGAAGCCCGCTATTTGGAATACATGAACGGTCAAGCCAAGTATTACGGCTCGCAGCAGGTCGAGCTGGTCCTGGCCAATGGCAGCAAGTTCCCGGAGAAAGGGACCATTGCCGCCATCGGAGGACAATTCAACAACGAAACCGGCAACGTGGTGTTCCGCGCCGATTTTCCCAATCCGCACCGTCTCTTGCGGCATGGGCAGACAGGGAATGTGTTACTCCATCAGAGATTGCATGATGCGCTCGTCATCCCCCAGCGGGCCACCTTCGAGATTCTGGAAAAGCGCTATGTGTTTGTTGTGGACGAGAATCATATTGTCCATCAGCGGGAAATCATAATTGATCATGAATTAGACGATATTTTTGTGATCAAAAAAGGTCTGAATGTTCAAGACAAGATCGTGCTGGAAGGTGTTCGCCAAGTGCAGGATGGCCAGAGGATTGAATACGAGTATCGTCCGCCGCAGGAGGTGCTCCAGCATCTGAAGTTTCATGCTGAATGATCGTTTCCGCTGTGCCCGGCGCCCGACCGATTGGCAATGAGTTTCTGTTGAGCCTATGTTTGCACGCATTCTCCATCGGCCTGCTCTGGCGATCGTCGTCTCCATCATCATCCTGTTTTTGGGGTTCCTGGGAATCCGCACGCTTCCGGTGGAGCAGTTCCCTTCGATCACGCCGCCGACTGTGGAGGTCGCGATTGCCTATCCGGGGGCGAGCGCCAATGTGCTGGTCGATTCGGTACTGATTCCGCTGGAACAATCCATCAACGGCGTGCAGGGGATGCGGTACATCGTGTCCGACGCCACGAGTGCGGGTGAGGCGACGATCCGCATCTACTTTGAGCCAGGAACGGACCCGGATATCAACGTGGTGAATGTGCAGAATCGCGTCAATATCGTGCTCAATCGCCTGCCGCCGTTGGTCGTGCGGGAAGGGATTCTGGTTAGCCAGGTCGTGCCGAGCATGTTGATGCAGATCAACATCTACAGCACGGACCCGAATGTGGACCAGAAGTTTCTGTACAACTTTGCCAACGTCTATGTCATGCCGCGACTGAAGCGGATTCAAGGGATGGGTTTGCCGCGGAATCTGGGGAACCGGGCCTATGCCATGCGCATTTGGCTCAATCCGGATCGGATGCGGGCGTACAACATTTCCACCGAAGACATCATGAAGGCGGTGGCGGAACAGAGCGTGATTGGCTCTCCCGGCCGCTTGGGTCAGGCCACGGGCAAAACCTCGCAATCCCGCGAATACGTTCTGACATATGTGGGGCGTTATAACCAGCCACAGCAGTACGAGAACATCATCTTACGGGCCAATCCTAAGGGGGAGATCCTCCGGTTGCGGGATGTGGCCACGGTCGAGTTAGGCTCCGAGTTCTTCGATATCTATTCCGACGTGGATGGGCACCCAGCGGCGGCGATCGTGCTCAAGCAAGCGCCGGGTTCCAATGCCTCCGAAGTGATCCAGCGGGTCAAGGCGGAACTCGAACAGATCAAGAAGGAGTCCTTCCCGCCGGGGATGGAGTACCAGTTCGTTTACGACGTCTCGAAATTTCTCGACGCCTCGATCGAGCAGGTGCTCCACACGCTGCTGGAGGCTTTCGTGCTGGTGTCGCTGGTGGTGTACCTGTTTTTGGGGGATCTGCGGTCGACCTTGATTCCGACGCTGGCCGTGCCGGTGTCCCTGGTGGGCACTTTTTTCTTCATCAAACTCCTGGGGCTGTCGATCAACCTGATCACGCTCTTTGCTATGGTGCTGGCCATCGGTGTGGTGGTGGACGATGCAATCGTGGTGGTGGAAGCGGTCCATGCCAAGATGGCGGGTAAGGGGCTGTCCCCCTACCGGGCGACGATGGAAGTGTTGCATGAGATTTCCGGGGCGGTCATTGCGATCACGCTGGTGATGACCTCGGTGTTTGTGCCGGTGACGTTCATTCCCGGTCCGGTGGGAACCTTTTACCGGCAGTTTGGCATCACCATGGCGACTTCGATTATTCTGTCGGGTCTGGTGGCCTTGACGCTCACGCCGGTGCTCTGCGCGATGATACTCCGGCCGCATGCTCATAGTCCGGCGGAGCATTCGCCTCATTCGGCGGAGCCTTCGCATCATGCAGCCAAGCCGCGGCGGACGCTGGGCCGGTGGGTGCTCTACGGGCTGGGAGTTCTCGTGGTGTCAGTGCCGGTGGCCGGCTTGGCCTACTATCTGTGGGGGCCGATCGGATTTGTGCTGATTCTGCTGCCGTTGGTCCGCCGCCAATTCGATCGCTTCGTGGAGACGTCCACGGCAGGCTACGCGACCCTCCTGCGGCAGATCACCACCTGGCGCCCCTTGACCATCACGCTGATTGCCGCCTTTAGCGGCGGGGTGGTGTATCTCAATCGTCTGCTGCCCAGCGGCTTTATTCCCGGTGAGGATCAAGGCACCATTTACGGGATCCTTCAGACGCCGCCGGGTTCCACCCTAGAATATACCAACGCCAAGGCGCACGAATTGCAGGCCATCGCTCGGGAAATCGAGGAGGTGGATTCGGTGACGTCTCTGGCGGGATACGAGGTTTTGACCGAAGGCCGCGGCTCCAACGCCGGCACCTGCATCATCAGTCTCAAGCCGTGGTCCGAACGCCGTAAGACAGCCCGACAGGTCATGGAAGAGCTGGAAGAGAAATGCCGGAGCCTGACAGATGTGAAGATCGAGTTTTTTGAGCCGCCGGCGGTACCCGGTTTCGGCGCAGCAGGCGGATTTGCCATGCGCCTACTGGATATGACCAACACCATGGATTATGCCCGCCTGGGGCAGGTCACCGATACTTTTATGGCAGCCTTGGCCAAACGGCCGGAAATCAAGAGCCTCTTCACTTTTTACACGGCCGACTACCCGCAGTATGAAATTCTCATCAATAACGACGTGGCCATGCAAAAGGGTGTCACCATTGCCAAGGCCCTTGATACTTTGAACATTCTGATTGGCAGTACATACGAACAAGGATTTATCCTTTTTGGTCAGTTTTATAAAGTCTATGTTCAGGCATCTCCAGAGTTCCGACGATTTCCTGAAGATTTGAACAATTTGTTTGTCAAGAACGACCGCGGGGAGATGGTGCCGTTTTCGTCGTTTATGCAGATTCGCAAGAAGCAAGGTCTCAACGAGATCACGCGGTACAATTTGTATCCTTCGGCGGCGATTCAGGGGGCGCCGGCGCCGGGGTACAGCAGCGGCCAGGCCATTCAGGCGATTCGGGAGGTGGCCGCTGAGGTTCTCCCGCGAGGTTACGGCATCGGTTGGGAAGGGATCGCTTATGACGAATCCCGCAAGGGGAATGAGGATGTGTACATTATCCTGATCGTGGTGACGTTTGTTTACTTGGTGCTTGTGGGTCAATATGAAAGCTTCTTTTTGCCGCTGGCGGTGATTTTGTCCCTGCCCATTGGCGTGCTGGGTGCATTTGGGTTACTCTATGTCCGCGGTTTGGCCAACGATGTCTACTCTCAGATCGGCTTGGTGATGCTAGTCGGCCTGTTAGGCAAGAATGCGATTCTGATTGTGGAGTTTGCGGTCCAGCGTCGGCGGGAGGGACTGTCTCTACTTGATGCCGCCGTCGAAGGCGGGCGCGTCCGCTTCCGCCCCATTCAAATGACTTCCTTCGCTTTCATCGCCGGTTTGATTCCCCTGGTCTTTTCGACCGGGGCGGGGGCCATTGGCAATCGGACCATCGGCACCACGGGCGTCGGCGGCATGCTCATGGGCACGGTGATTGGCGTGCTCGTCATTCCCGGCCTGTACTACATCTTCGCCAAGATCGCCGATGGGCGCAAGTTGCTCCGGGATGAGTCCGACGATCCGGTCAGCGAGATTTTCGAGCGCCAGCCGCTCCCGCCGTATCAGGAGGGGGATTTTACCACGCCAGCGGCTCATCGAGCCGGAGCGCCGCCTCTCGGCTTAGCCGCTTCTGTTCCGTTGGCTTCGGCCTCTTCTTCGCCTCCAGCCGCTCCGACGGAGCTACCCCTGGCGGACGAAGTCGAAGGAGAGCCGCCCCCCCACCCTCCTTCGCGTCCCTCTTCGCCCCCTCTCCCCTGATCTCCCTGTTTTTCCCTCGCGGCGGCTCCTTCTCCAGCGTGGGATCCTTGAACCCTTCCCGTCTGCGCGGTCCTGGTTTGCGGGAGGCAGCAGGCATTTTTCGGGGGCGGACTTTTCCGATAGAAGCGGATTTATCGGAAAAATCGATTCGCCTGCTTTGCGTGAAATTGCCGATAAGGAAAGAGAACGCCGCGCAGGTGGGTGTCCGTCATCTGTGGGATGATGCGTATGAAATTCCCTGTCCGATGGGGTATGGTCCGGCGGGTGGCGATGCGAGCGGTTGTCGGGGCAGCCAGTGGCGGAATGCTGACCGTGTTGCCGGGATGTTTGATTCCCAAGCTGCGTCCCGCGGCCACGGAACTGACCTTGCCGAGCAGTTATGACGGCGTGCCGGACGGGACCACCAATGGCACATTTCGCGGTTCGGCAACGGCGGACAGTTCGGCTCGTCTTCGGGTGGATGAGTTTTACCAGGATCCGCTTCTGGCAAACATGATTTGCGAGGCCTTGGCCAACAATCGGGAGCTGAAGATTCTGGAAGAAGAGATCCAAGTGGCCCAAGCGGATGTGTTAGCGAGTCGCGGGGCGTATCTGCCGTTTGTGGGGGTGCGGGCGGGCATCGGCTGGGATCGGAACAGCCGCTTTACGCCGACGGGAGCAAGTGAGAAGGAGCTGGAGTTCCAGCCGGGTCGGCGTTTTCCGGCGACGCCGGGGGATTGGTTGCTCGGCCTGACCTTTGGCATGCCCTTGGATATCTGGCGGGAATTGCGCAACCGGCGGGATGCCGCCATTGCTCGCTACAATGCGGCCATCGAACGGCGGCAGGACTTCGTCACGCGTTTGGTGGCGGAGATTGCTCAGGAATATTTCCGGCTCATGGCGCTGGACCAGCGAGTAGCCATTTTGAACCAGATCATCCAGTACCAGCAGGAGAGTTTGAAAGTCGCCCAGGCCAATTTCGACGCGGGGCGGGACTCCGATCTGCCGGTGCGGCGGTTCGAGGCAGAGGTACGCAAGAACCAGAATGAGCTGGTCGTGGTGCGGCAGGAGATTGTGGAGGTTGAGAACCGCATCAATGCCCTGCTGGGACGGATGCCGCAGCCGGTAGCACGGAACTCGGCTCGGTTCTTTGATCTGGAGATGCCGGCAGTGAGTTTGGGGGTGCCGGCGCAATTGCTGCTGAACCGCCCGGACATTCGCCGGGCGGAGCGCGAACTGGCGGCAGCCGGGCTGGAGGTGCTGGCCGCTCGTGCCCGCTTCTTCCCGCGGGTGGACCTCCTTGGCACGGTGGCAACGCAGGCCTTCAATCCGAAGTATCTGTTCCAGCCGGAGGCCTTGGTTCTCCATGCCGCGACCGAGGTGGCCTCGCCCCTGATCAACTGGGCGGCGATCCGAGCGGAATATCGGACCGCGAACGCCCGGCAGTTGCAAGCTCTCTACGATTATCAGCGCGTGATCATCGATGCCACCCTCGAGGTGGTCAATCGCATGTCTATGCTCCAGAACTACACGCAGAGTATCGAGGTGCTCCAGAAGCAATTGCAGGCCTTGGAAGCGGCAGTGGCCTCCGCCACGCGCCTCTGGCAACTTCCCCGCGAAAAACGCCAAGTCGATTATCTGGATGTCCTGACGTCTCAGCGTGATCTACTGGAAGCGCGGAACCGTTTGATCGAGGCGCGCTTGCAGCAATTGAACGCCTTGGCCGGCCTCTATCAGGCTCTGGGTGGCGGAACGGCGGTGGTGTGCCCTCCAGCCGTGGCTCCGGTTCCGCCTCCGCCGGTTCCGCCGGCGGAGCAGCTTCCTCCTCCGCGTCCCGCTCCGCCTCTCCCTCCGAATCCGCCGCCTGTGCCGTGACCTTGGCTCCTCGCCGGACCCCGCCGATGAACTTGTCTGGTTGAACTTGCCGAGTAATTGGACTTCGCTTTGCGAGTGTGCAGGACAGCCGTGCCCTGCCGCTGGGTATCACGCTTTCTCCATCATGCAGGGGGATTATCTTGAGGGAGGGCCGGCGTGCCCTGGAACCGGTCGTGGCAAACGGGGAGGGCGCGGAGCGATTGTGGACGCTGGGGTGGGCGGTCTGGCATTTTCAACGGGCGGGTGAAAGTTTAGGATAGTGCAGGAAGCGGACCGGTGTATCAGTCCACGGGTGGAGAGGGGGCCATGCCAATCGTAATGACTTGCGAGTCGTGCGGGAAGCAGTTTCGCGCGCGGGACGAGTCCGCGGGGAAGCGGGTGAAATGCCCGTATTGTGCGACACCGATGGAGGTGCCCTTGTCGGGCGGCGGTGGGGCGGGGAATGTGCCGACGGGGGGCGGACTGGCCAGTGGGACTCCTCTGCCGAGCGGTGCGGAGGCGGGGTCCCCTTGGGCCGGATTGCCTTCCAGCCGCGAGTCTGTGAGTGAGACCACGCCGTCGTCATCGGTTAAACCTGGGGATTGGGGGGGGGCCGTTGCTCCTGCGCCGCCCGGGCCGGTGGCAGGCGGCGGGCCGGTGGGGGGCGGCGCATTTGCTTCTGCTCCTGGAGTGCCAAGCCGGGCGAGTATCAGCCGAGAATCCGGAACCGCTCCGCTACGCGCTGGCAGCGGTTTGACAGCATCGGACTTTGCCGATCCGCCGCGCGCGGGGATTGCTCCCCCGCCGCCTCCTGCCGCTGCGCCCGTCCGCAGTCAAAAGCACCGTCCCGGTTACGGTCGCTGGCGCAAGACCCAAGCCGGGCTGACCGCCGTGCTGGTGGGCCTGTTCTGGCTGACTATACCGGGGCTAGTGGAGCTGGGGAAGCAGGCCTATGTGCGGGCGGGCAACGCCTTGCCGGAAGGCACCGGTTGGATCACCATCCCCGGCTATATCAACGATCCTGTGCCGGGCGCGATCGAAATGAGCAAACAGAAGCAACTCGACATTTTGCTCTACGGTCTGCCGGTGCTGTTGGGGTGTCTGTTCCTCGGCTTTGGCCGATTGACCTGCGGGGCGGTACCGGGGGAGGTGGGAGCCAGAGGGATGTTCGCCCTGAGCGGGCTGTTCGCTCTGCTCGGTGGGTCGGCGTTGCTGGCAGCGGGCGGAGCTTACGTACTCTTTCTGGAACAGGAAGCGCGGCTGCTTCTCACCGCGGCCCTGCTTCTCGGCGGACTGGCGGAGGTCTGGTCCCTCATCGCTGTGAGTACAGTGTCGGCCCATCTGGGGCAGGGGCGGGCGGCACGAGCGGCGGGGTTGCTGGTCCTGATCGCGGGCTTGTGGATCGCCTGGGTGCTCTTCGGCCAGAGTTACTACGCGCAAACCTGGCGACCCCAATTGGCTGCCCGGCCGGATTTGCCCTTGTGGGAAGCGAGCGCCTTCGCCTTGGCTTACGTGCTGACCGTGGCGGTTTACTGGCGGGCCGTGTCGGCGGCACGGCGCGCTGTGCGGCAGCAGGTGGCCAGTCTCGAAGCCTAAAGCGGCTGGGTTGGCGCAGTCGGCGGTGTGGATAGCTTGGCGATCTAGCCTCTTGGGGTCGGCGCAGTCGGAGTGGGGTGCATGGCCAACCCGGTCTGTGGGTCAGGTCCTCGGCTGGATGCGCGACAGGCGGCTTCTTCGGTGGCGATTCCGCGAGCGGCGCAGAAAATTCCCACGGGGCCGCTTCCGGGAAGGGATGTTCCGGCGTAGATTGAACAGTAGTCCCGCTGAGCGTACTCCCGGAGGTCCGACCATGCGCTACATCGATCCGCACATTCACATGATCTCCCGCACCACGGATGATTATCAACGGATGGCCTACGCCCAATGCGTGGCGATCAGCGAGCCGGCCTTCTGGGCGGGTTTCGATCGAGGCAGTGCCGCCGGTTTCCATGATTACTTCCGCCATCTAACGGAGGTGGAGCCGAAGCGGGCCGCCCAGTTCCACATTCAGCATTACTGCTGGCTGTGCATCAACGCCAAGGAAGCGGAAAATGTTTCGCTGGCCCGCGAAGTCATCGCTCTCATCCCGCAGTTCCTCTCACGCCCCAACGTGCTGGGCATCGGCGAGATTGGCCTAAACAAGAACACGCGCAACGAAGCCATCGTCTTCCAGGAGCACCTCGATTTGGCGGCGCGGACCAACGAGCTGATTCTCATCCACACGCCGCATCTGGAGGACAAATACAAAGGCACGCGAATGATCATCGACATGTTGCAGAATGACCGGCGGATTCGCCCGGAGCGTGTCTGCATCGACCATGTTGAGGAGCACACGGTGCGGCTGGCCCTGGAGGGGGGGTACTGGTGCGCCATGACGCTCTATCCCACGACCAAGTGCACCCCCGCCCGTGCGGCGGACATCATCGAGCGTTACGGCACGGAGCGGATCATGGTGAACTCGGCGGGGGACTGGGGCAAATCCGACCCGCTGGCGGTGCCGGAGTTCATTCAAGAGATGAAGCGGCGGGGCCACAGTGAGGAGGTGATCCGCCGGATCGTGTATGACAATCCGCTGTCCTTCTGGCGGCAGGCGAACAATTGGCAAGAGCCGGCCTGGGCACAAACCCCGGCTGCCGAGGTCGCAGCGGCGCCTGCCCCCGCCAATGGCAGCCCGCTGCCAGCGTCCCGGCCCGCGGCGGTGCGGACCTAAGCGGCGTGGGGCCAAACTCGCCGCCCGGCCGTGCTTGCCCCCAACGCCCTGCCGCCCGGCGAAAGTGCACCCCTTGCGCGACATCCCCGCGGACACGGCGGTGAAAACACGCAGCGTTCGGCCCCTTCTGGCGGCGGGAAAACGGAGCGTTCGGCCCCTTCTGGGTGCTGTTCTTCCTGAGGGGATCGCTATGCTGGAACCGATGGACTGGAAGCACTTTTGGAAGATTCTCGAAGAGGCGTACCGGGAGGACCCGGTGGATCACTTCGAGGCATTGAAGGAGCGTTTGCGGCAACTGGAGCCGGACGAATTGCTTGCCTTCCAAGCCCGCTTCGACGATGCGGTCCGTGCCGCCAATCTGATCGCTCTGTGGGGGGCCGCCCATCTGATCAACGGCGGCTGCTCCGACGATTGTTTCCGCGATTTCCGCGTCTGGCTGGTGGGCCGCGGGCGGCATGCCTACGAGGCGGCCCTGAAGAACCCCGATTCCCTAGCCGACATCCTCGACGGCGAACCGGTCGATGGCTTCGGCTTGGATATGGCTGCGGTGCGCGTCTACGAAGAAAAGACCGGTCGCAGCGATTTCTACGAACGCCTCGACCGGCTCGAGGAGGAACTGCCCCCGCCGCCACCCGAAGGCGAGGATTTTGACTTCGAGGATGAGAATGAATTGCGGCGGCGCTATCCCCGCCTTTGCCATCTCTACTTGATCCCAGAAGAGCCGGAATCGTGAGGGGAACGTGGTGCCCAGCGCAGACCGTGTTCCCTGTCTCCTAACGGCTTGGGGGCCGGAGCAGGCGTAGCTCCTCCTCCGCGATGAGGCTCAGGTAAGCGCCGTGGGGTCCATCGCCATTGGCCACTTTGAGTAGCAGCGTGTTTTTTCCCTTCCGCAAGACGACCTTGACCCGATCCTGTTCCGGGGCGGCGGCGCGGGTGGCTTGGGTCCGAAAGACAGCCTGGCCGTTGAGCCAGAGGCGCGCGCCGTCATCGCTGCCTAGGAGGATTTCCGCCGGCTGCTCGCGGGGCGAGTCGATCTCCCAGTACAGGTAGGACGCGGAGGAATTGGCTTTGCTGCCGTGCAGGGCGGCCAGGTCGAAGTACCCCCGCGCATCGCTGGAGAGGAGCCGCCAGGCGACGGCACCGAAGCGCTGCTGAGGATCGAACGGCTGCGTTTCGGGGCCGAAGGGCTTGTCCAGGGCGGCGGTCATGCTGGGGGCGGGGAAGGGACCAGCGATGTAAGCTACCGGCGGCGTCAACACCGGCGTCTTCAGCGTCTCCAGGTACGCCACCAGGTCCACCAACTCCTCTTCGGTCAATGCCGCGACAATGTCTTCAGGCATGAGCGAGACCGGCAGCTTGCGGATCGGCCCATCGATTTCCTTCTTCGGTACGGTCACGTCCTTACCGTTGGCGTCGCGCAGAATGATGGCTTCCGGGGTGTCCGCCACCAGCAGGCCGCTCAAGGTGACTTCGGAGGTCGTGGTGACCTGGTACTGAATGTACTGGTCGGCGATCGCTTTGGAGGGAAAGAGGATGGACTCGTAGAGGTTTTCCCGGCTGGCTTTTTTGCCGATCATGGAGAGATCGGGTCCGACTTGTCCGCCGGTGCCGCGGATGCTGTGGCATTTGGCGCACTGGGCCGCCCCGGTGAGGCTGGCATTCCAGACGAGTCGGCCACGGGCCGGATCCCCCTGACGTTTGACCAGCGTGGAGATGGGCGGGAGATTCTTCGGGTTGAGCTTGCCCGGCGGGGGGAACAGCAGCAGGGCGCGGTTCCGCTCGGCCTGGAAAGGAGAGTTGCGCAGGAGCCGACCGGCTTCGGGGACCAGGTCCTTGGGAAGTTTCCCCTGTTGGTGCAGGTCCAGGAGCCAGACGGTCCCCGGACGGCTGGCGGCGAGGGCAGAGAGGGCCGCTGAGCGCAACGCTCCGGAGGCCGACTCTTGCAGAACAAGTTGCTGCAAGGCGGAAAGCGCTTGCTGCGCCACGGGAGAGGAAGCGGTGCCCCGCGGCAGGAGCGTCCCCAAAGCCTGGACGCTTTCAGCAGCCAACGGAGAGGAGGGAGCGGCGGACTGACAGAGCGCGGTCAACGCGGCCACGCTGGCCGGACTGGGCAACTGGCCCAAAGTACGGATCGCCTCCACGCGGACGGCTTCGGGGACGTTATGATCACGGGCCAAAGCGGCGACTTTCTCCACGAAGGGGAGTGCCTGGGCCGCGGCGATGAGTTGCAACCCGGTCGCCTGGCGGTCCGGTTGCTGCAAGAGCGTCTGGATGGTGCGCTGCAAGTCCTCGCTGTTTTGCACAGGCTTCCAGGGGCCGGCCAGGCCGCGGCGCAGGTGCTCCAGGGCGCGGGCCTTGACCTCGGTGGCGGCGTTTTCCTGAAGGAGTTGCAGGAGGGTCCGTCCGGCGGCCGGGTCCTCTTGCACCGCGATGATGTCCAAGAGGCGGGCCTTCTGCGGCGCGGTCAGGTTCGCCTCCCGGAGCAACCGGCCCAGCCGGGGCAGCACCGACGGCGGGCGCAGCTCCCAGACCAAATCGGCTACGGCGTCGTTCCACTGCGGGAAATGCCGGTCGAAGTCGGCCAGGATTGCCATCCGCCGTTTCGGCTCCGTTCCCAAAGCGATGTTCAACGCTGCACGGTAGAAGTGGTCGTCACCGCTGTAGCACCGGGCCAGAGCGTAGAACGGTGCCTGAGCGCTCTCCGCGGGATAGTGGGCCAGGAGCAGGAGGAGTTCCCGACGCACCTCCGGCGGCTGCTCCGCGATTAGGGCAAGGTCGAGGCCTAACTGCTCCCACGGGGGAAGGTGCCCTTGGGGCGCCCAAGCGGCGATGCGGCGGATCAAGGCAGCACGCAGGGCCGAGGTGGCGGGCGGGGCCTTCCACTGCTGGTGCAGCAGGCGCAGGGTTTGGCGGCGGCCCGCTTCGCTGCCGTCTTCCAGCAGAGCCAAACGGGCTTGCAGCCAAAGCGGGGCGGACTCCAGGCGCAGCGGTTCCTCCGCGGCCTTTTGGCGGCGTGCTTCCCGCAAGGCGGTCATGGCCAAGACCCGCGTGGCACCGTTGGGGGAAGCGAGGGCTTGGAGCTGCTCGGCCAAACTGCGGCATTGGAGTGGCGGCACTGGGTATCCCTTGTGGCCTTGGGGGGTGAGGCGGTAGATGCGGCCGTCGAAGGGATCGCCCATGCCGTGGCCCCCGACGCCCCGGTCATACCAGTCCGCGATGAAGATGCTGCCATCTGGGGCGACGCAGACATCCGACGGGCGGAACCAGTTGTCCCGGCTGGTGAGCAAGATTTCCTTGTCCAGCTCGTAGCCAGCCCCCCTCGGCTTGCGGAAGAAGGCGCGGACTTCCCGCGGTCCGGCATCGCAATGGAGCAAGACGCCGGTGTATTTCGGGCCGAAGAGGCTGCCTTCGTAGAAGGTGATGCCGGTGGGGCTGCCGAAACCGGTCCGCAGCACCTTGTGGACGATGCCGGGCTGCTCTTCATGCCAATGGCTTTGCCCTGGTCCGCGGGGGTGGTAGCCGTAGTTCCCGCCGGGCAGCACAAAGCAGATGCGCGTCTGCTGATTGCCGTCGTCATCGTTATCCGAGAGCCAGATTTCGCCGAAGGAATCGACGCAGGCTTCGTAGTTGTTGCGGAAGTTGTGGGCGAGGAGTTCCAGGTGTGTGCCGTCGAGGTGGCAGCGCCAGACGGTGCCAGCCCGGCAATCGGTGGCATTGCTGGTCCAGCGTCGGCCCTGGCCATCGGCACTTTGCAAGCCGGCGACGCCGGAGTCGCCCACGGTGAAGTAGAGCCGGCCGTCCGGACCCACTGTCAAGCCGTGGACACCGTGATCATGGTCGAAGCCGCGGAAGCCGGTCAGGAATTTCCGGGGCGGGCCGTCCGCCTTCAGGTCCCCATCGCGGTCCCAAAACTCCAGAATGTCCGGCGACTGGGCGACCAGCACGCGGAGGGTCTGGCCGTCCGGCGGCTGCGGCAGCACCAGCACGCTCAGCGGCGCGATCAGCTCCTTCCCCTGGTAGAAGGTGACGGCTTCATCGGCTCGGCCGTCGCCGTTGCGATCCACGAGCACCACGATGCGGTCCCCCTCCGGACGCAGCAAAGGACGCTGGAAACCGACGCGGCGATAGTTGACGGCCTCCGCCACCCAAACCCGGCCCCGATGGTCCACGTCGAGACTCGTGGGGTTCAGCAGCAGCGGTTCCGCCGCGAATAGCTCGACCTGAAACCCTGGTGCTGCTTGCATTGTGGCCAGGGCTTGCTCCGGCGGCAAAGGCCCGCCCCGCTGGGCTGTCGACCCCCCGCTGAAACTCCCCACGAGGACCATCCCAACGACATAAAGGCTACCGATCGGCAGGCGCATAGCTGCTTCGTCTCCCTCTGATGCTCATAGACGGCACGGCGTGTAAGTCTCGGCTGGTGCGGAATCCGTGCTTCTGAGGCGGGCGGATCGGCCCCTTCCGCAGGACCGATTATCCCTAGCTCATTTTCCATCGAAAGCGAACGGCGGCAAACTTTTTTCGTCCCTCCTGCGGTCTGTTTCGTCGGATTATTACCGGCAGAGCATGGGATGCCGGAAGGGGAGCAGTATGGAACGCGTTTCAGGAGGACCGAACGATGACCGCCTTTTCCCTCTGCTTTGTGGGTGCGTGGATGATGGGGGTCAACCTGACAGGCATGGTCTCAGCAGTTCCCAATGCCCAGCCCGCGCCGCCGAAGGATTCCCCCGCTGTGGAACAAGCCCGCCAGGTGCTGCTCAAGTCCCTGGCCCGCTATCGCGAGCAGGCGCCGGGGATTCAGCCGGTGGTCTTGTCCCACCCGTCGCTGGAGGCGATTTTCCCCAAGCATGTCTTTTTCGTGGTGCGCTTCCCCCAGTTTCCGGTGGGGCGGGTGCCGCCGCCGGGCTTGGATGTCAGCAACATCTTCGTGGTGCCGCCGGGCCAAGAGCCGCTGCGGATCGGCAAAAGCGAACAGTTGCAAAAGTTCTTCCAGCAGCAGGCCCAAGCGGTGACGGAGGAGAAACTCGCTCGGCAGGCCGTCGCCGCCTGGCTGGTGTTGCTCCAGGAACTCCATCAGGACGGCTTTTACCAGTTTGAAGTGCTGGAGAAGGAGATCGCCGTCCAGCGGCAAGAGGGGCTGAAAGGATCGGGCCGTTCGGTGGTCATGCGGGGCGGCAACGGCCAATTGCAGGTGAGCTTGAGTTTCGATGCCTCCGGGAAACTGAGCCAGGCCAGCGAGCAGGTGCAACTGCGTCCCGGTCCGCGCCCCATCTGCCAGGCTCGCAAGCTGCTCGATCCGGACCCGATCGTTCGCCGCATGGCTGAACAGGAGTTGCTCTACCTCGGTCGCAGCGCGGAAGGCTACCTCCGGGAGCAGCGGCAGCAAGCTGATCCGGACCTGCGTCAGGCCATTGACCGCCTCTGGCAGCGCATCGAGCGCGAGCGGAGCTTTCCAGCGCCGCTGACGGGACAATCTCCGCCATTGAGCGGGACAATCTTTGCAGAACGAGACGGCAGAAGCGGCGAGGCCGGGGCAGCGGGCTTGCCTTTTTCCCTCTCATGGCGGCTGATGCCGAGGAGATCGAGTCTGGGCGTCGCAGCCGGCGGCCGAGTCATTCGATACGGAGGGCGGTGCGGCGGGGCGCTTTCGTGCGGGCCAAAAGCGGTGGAGGAACTCCCAGCCGATCTGGCGTTCCTGCGGCGGCGCTGCCAGCAGCCACAGAAGCAAGTAAGCCGCGAACCAGGCGGTCATTTCTGCAAGCAGTCCCATCCAGCCCCACGGTGTGTGGACCTGGCCGCTTCTCCAGGAAAGCCAGGCGAGAGGCAAGGCCAAAAGCAGGGCGCGCAAGGCCGGCTCCAGGCCGCGGGACAGAGAGAAGATGCCCCAATAGTGCAGAAAGGCGAGGTTGCCAAGCAGGGAGACGGCGTAAGCGGCGGTCATGCCAAGCGCTACACCAGCCGGTCCCCAGAGATAGCCCAGTCCGAAACATCCAGCGACGGCGGTCAAAGCGAACCCCCCCGCGGATACCATATACTGCCGGGAGTGACCTGTGGCTGTCAGCACCCAGCCGAAGAGCGAGTGCAGTGCTGCCACCGGCATAGCGAGGGCGAAGGCCGCCGCCGCGACAGTGCCGAGGAAATGCTCCCGTCCCACTCCCCATAAGTCCAAAAAATGGCCGGTGTAGCCAATGGCCGCCACACCCCCGGCGCAGCCCAGGGCGCAGAGCACTGCCACCGCCTGGCCCAGCCGCTGCTTGAGGACGGCCCGCTCTTGCCGCACGTACAGGTCCGCCAAAGGCGCCCACACCGCCGTACCGAACATGAGCAATTGCCCTTGCCAGAGGGCATAGAGCCGCTGCGTCAGGTGGTAGCGGGTGACTTCTTCCGGTGAATAGAGGGCCTGCACGGCGAGCACCTCGCAGCGCACCGCCAGCGCCCCGCACAAGCTCGCTAGGAACAGCCGGCTGGCATGATGGAGCAACGTGAGGAGGTCCTGCCGCGGCGGAACAACCCAGCTCCAGGGCGAATAGGTGCGCCGGACCCAGCCGTGGAGCCACAGTGCGCTGAGGGCAGAACCGCAGAGCATGGCGAAGGCTTGGCCGGGCAGCCCCCCGCCGTGCGCCGCTAAAAGCAGAGCAACAGCCGTGGTCAGCAAGCTGGAGACGGTCAGCACGCCGCTGACCCGCGCCCCGCGCTGATCTGCCTCGAAGACCGTCCGGGCCAGTTGCCAGGGAGCCAACAGTGCCGCACCCCCCAATAGCAGCCAGAAAGCCGCTTGCCACTCCCCCTGCAACGCCGGCGAAGCCGGTGGCCCCAACGGACCCCGCCACACCAGCAGGGCCGCAAGTGCCAGCACCAACACACTGATCCCGGCGGCAAGCAGTTGAGCGGCGGCCACCCACTGCCGCACCCCCTGCTGGTCCCCGCGCGCCCAGCGCGGCACCAGACCCGCCCCCAAGGCCATCCCCAAGCAAGCCCAACCGACGCCGAGCAAAGCCAAGGTGGCTTCCAGCAGCCGCACCAGACCGAACCGCTCCGCCCCCAGCCAGCCCAAAAGCAGCGGCGTCGCCACCAGCCCGGCCAACACGGTCAGCACCGTCTGCACTTGCTGGGCCACGATGAAGTGCACGGCAGCCCGCCAACGCGATCGCCGCGGCTCAACCGGCTCGTCCGATCCTGTCTGGCTCATGCGGGCCTCGGCTTTGGCACACTCCCTTGGCTCATGCCTCCCCTCGTCTCTCCGCCGCTTCTTCCCCAGGTGCGCCCGCCGCTGTTTGTCCGCTGTCTGGGAGTTGTCCTAGGGCAGTCCCGCCGCGCTTGCCACCGCCGAGTCCGTAGCATCGACCAGGGCATCCCTACGGAGCTTCAGCGCGAGAGCTTGGCCCTTGCAATATCTTCACCAGGGAATGCCTGACGTTTCCAGACCAACGCTTCGCTTTTGCTCATCAGTCCCCGTGTCTGCAAATGCTGACAAAATGCGGACAAAATGAGAGAGAGCGGGCCAGGCAGGGAGGGGTGCGGGAAAGGGCGGGCCTCACGATTGGGCGGCGGAAGAAGCGGCGGCGGCCGGCGGATTCGGGTGCTGCTGCGCGGCCCACTGCTCCAACAGGGCGAATTGCTGGGCGAAATCATGCAGCGAGGTGGCCAGCGGGCTTTTGAAAAACGAAGCCAGGTAGGGCAGCGCTCCGTATTCCCCCCGTCTCTGGGCCAACGCCACCAAGCGGACCAGGTCCAACACCAACGGTGCGGCGAGCAGCGAATCGCACCCTTGCCAGGTGAATTGTAGCGTCATCTTGGTGCCGAAGAATCCCTCGAAGTGGATGTGGTCCCAAGCCGTCTTCCAATCGTCCAGCGATTCGACGTATTCGATGCTGACCAAACTCTGGGGTTTGTAACCGAGCAGGCTGCTGAGCAGGGCGTCTTTACTTTTGACCTTGGAGGCCTTGTTTTCCGGGTCGTTGAGGACCCAGCCGTCGCGGTTGCCCAGGATATTGTGCCCGACCCAAGAGAGGACGCGCAAGTGGCGGCGGGCGAAGAGCGGAGCCAGGACGGATTTGAGGAGCGTCTCGCCGGTTTTGAGGTCTTGACCAGCATGGGGTACGCGGCGCTGGCGGGCTAGCTCTTCCAGGGCCGGCAAACTCGCCCCCAGACTGGGCGTGAGGTTGACATACGGCCAGCCCCCCTCCAGGGCCGCATAGGCATAAAGCGTGCTCGCCGGCAGGGGCAGTTCCGCTTTCCGTTCCAATGCCTCTTGCAAAGCTGTCAGCGAAAGCTGCCGGACTTCCCACGCCGCTGGCGGTTCTGTCGAGGCAGCGTTGACCACGAGGAGTTGATCCAATTGCTCCTGGTCCTGGAAACGGCGCAGGTCGTCTTGCACCGCGGTGATGGCCTCCTGCGGATGGCGTGCCAGCAGCACATCCGGGCGATCCCGCAACGCTTGCAGAGCGGCGTTGGGACGGTAGAGAATCCCCCGCCGCAGATGCCGCGACCATTGCTCCAGATCACTGCGGCAGGCTTCGATCACCGCACGGTCGAAGACCCGCGAACGCTGATGCAGCTCCCAGACCGGCGTGAGCAAGTCGGCCTGACGCACTTCGTGTCCCCCGACCACGAAGGACGACGGCCCATCCAGGTCCAGAGGGGCGAACGCTTCTAGCGCCGTCACCAGGCCGGTCGTTGGGATCAACCCCCGCGCCCAGGCGGACAGTCCCAGGCAGGTGGCCCCCGCCACGCTGCCGCAGGCTCCGATCAACCACAAGCCGATGCGTCGTTGTGCCATTGCCACAGATGCCTATTGCGAAGAAGGTTCAAGTCCAGGGGCAGGGGGGATGATGTTCCATACAAAGGAGGAGCGGCGGCCTTACATCGGGGCTTACTTCCATTGTGGGTGGGCAAGCGGGGACGAGTCAAGTCACACGCGCAGCTCGGCCTCCGGCGGGGGGCGATCGCGGTAACGCTGCAAGCGGGGGTGGACATGTTCCGCCAGGAACTCGTCCACCTGCTGCGGTGCTCGACCGATGAACGCTTCCGCTCCCAGGTTGCCCCACCGCTCCCAGTCCAGGCGCTGGAAGACCGGTTCCTGCCGCAGGCGCTCCAGCAATTCCCGGCTGTTCCCTTGTCCTGCCTTGATCCGCTCGGCCACCGCCAGGCTGTGCTGCCGGACCACCTCATGAACCTGCTGCCGGTTGGCCCCGCCCTGCACCGCCGCCATCATGAGGCTTTCCGTGATCATGTACGGCAACTGTTTCTGGACGTTCCGGGCGATCACCTGGGGTTGGACGATGAGGCGCCGAGCCAAATGCAACGCCAGGCGCAGGCAGGCATCCGCGGCCAGAAACGCCTGGGGCAAATACAACCGCCGGATGGCACTGTCATCGAGAGTGCGTTCCAGCCATTGCACCGCCGCGGTTTGGCTAGCCATCGCCGGCAGGTTCATCAGAAAGCGCGCCAGGGAACAGAGCCGCTCCGCCCGCATCGGATTGCGCTTGTAGGCCATAGCGCTGGAACCGACTTGTTCCGCCTCGAAGGGTTCCTCGATCTCCTGGCGGTGCGCCAGCAAACGCAGGTCGGTCCCCCACTTGTGCAACGACTGGCCTAGCCCGCCCAAAGCCTCCAGCACTTGCGTATCGATTTTGCGGCTGTACGTTTGGCCGCAGACGGGTACCACGCGGGAGAAGCCTGCTTTCGCCGCCACCAGGCGGTCCAGTTGCCGGACCTTCTCGTGGTCGCCCTGGAACAGGGTGAGGAAGCTGGCTTGCGTTCCCGTGGTGCCTTTGGCCCCGCGGAAGGGCAGCTCTTCCTGCCGCCGTTCTAACTCCTGGAGGTCGAGCAGGAGGTCGTACAGCCACAGGCAGGCCCGCTTGCCCACGGTGGTGAGTTGGGCCGGCTGGAAGTGGGTGAAGCCGAGCGTCGGCGTCTCCTTCCACCGCTGGGCAAAGTCCGCCAAAGCAGCGATCACAGCCGCCAACTGCCGGCACACCTGCTCCAGGCTCTCGCGCATCAAAATCAGGTCGGCGTTGTCGGTCACATAGCAGGACGTGGCTCCCAGATGGAGGATGTCGCCCGCTTGGGGGGCCGCATCCTGGAAGGTGTGGATATGGGCCATGACATCATGGCGGAAGCGCTGCTCGTAAGCGGCGGCCCGTTCCAGGTCCACGTCGTCCAGATGCTCCCGTAACGCGGCCAGTTGTTCCGGGCGGATGCGGGGTGTCACCCCGTCGTCAGCACGTAGGCCCAGTTCCGCCTGGGCTTCCGCCAGCCACAGCCACAGCCGCCGCCACGTGCGGTACTTCCGCAATGGCCCCCAGCGTTCCGCCATCTCCCGCGAAGCATATCGCTCCACCAGAGGATTGTCGTAAAGCACGCCCGCCTCATGATGACCCGATTCCGTACCCATAGCGACGCTGACCTGACTCTCCCGCCGGCGGGAACTTGCTCGGTGCAACTTGAGCCAAAGCGGCGGCCCTTCCGCTTGCCGCTCACCTTGGACCCGCAGAACATGCGCCAGGCTTCCCCCCGGCACATCTCCTGCAACCCGGCGGCTATCTTACAACAGCGGCCGCTTTCTGGCTGGAAGGAACCCGCACGGAACCCAAAGCGCGGTTAGGATTGGGAGGACAGGATGTCCGGCCATGGGGGTCGGACCTCCCCGATTGGAGGAGAACCGATCATGCGTGCACAGGGATGGTTCCGCACTCTACTGCTGGCAGGGATCGTGACCCTGCTGAGTGGTCTCGGCGATTCCTCGGCTCAAGCAGGCGATCAACCGCCGCTGCCCCGCTTCTACTACTACCCCTATTACTACTTCCCGCACAGTTACTGGCCGCAGCAAAGCCCGCCGTATCCGGAGCCGCCGGGGCATCCCTATGTCCGTCCCCCGGCGTACATGGCTTATCCGCCCTTCCGCGAACCCGGCTGGCGCTATGAACTGTGGACCCCCCTAAAATACTACCGCGGCAACCACTTCTGGCTCGACCAGTTCTGATTGCACACGAGGCCGTCGAGCTTCCCCCAAGCTGGCCGAGAGGAGAACAAGCTGGCCGAGAGGAGAACCTGGCCCCGAGGGGGAATACCGGCCTGAGCGTTCCGGGATGGCGGCTGGGCCTCCTGGACGTGGTCTTGGGATAGGTTTTGACGCGGATTGCAGCCAGGGCCTCAGCGCTGGCTCTTCTGTTTTCCGACTGCCACCGATTTTCCGATTTCCGACTGCCACCGTTTTTTCCGACTGCCGCCGATGCACCCGGCCCCTCGGTGGAGGCATAACTTCTTCAGGACTGGAGGTTTTGCAGGATGTTGCGGAGGGGGACGAGGCGCTGGCCGCGGCACTCTTCGATCCCCAAAGCTTTGAGGAAGCGGCGGCGCAGGCGGGCCTGCAACTCGTCGATGGTGGAGGGTGCTGTGCTCGTCAGCGGAATGCATCCGCCGGCGCGGCGGTCGTGCCCCCCTGCTCGGCCCATGTCCCCGACCACCTGCTGAAGCAGCTCCCCGGCGTGGGCGTTCTCAATGGCCGCCCGCAGCGACAGCACAAACTTCTGCCCGCAGACCCCGCCGCAGACCGCCCAATCCACCTGATCGAACCGGATCATAAAGTCCACGATCTCGGCGGCATGCTCCGGATGCGGCATTTCATCGACCCAACTGATGATCAGCCGGTCGTAGATGAAGGAGCTTTGTAGGGCCTGGAGGAGGCAGCCGAAGTGGCTTTGCGGCAGGCGGGCATTGCGAATCTGGGCGATGCGGTCCTTGTCGGCCAAGGGGTAGAGGAACAGCAGCGCTTCATCGTCGGCGGGGCCGGCCTCGCGGGGATAGCCGGTCATTTCCGTCTCGATGCCGTAGAGCAGGGCGGTGGCCACGCGCTCCGGGATCGGTGCCTGCTGCTCGATGAGGTAGCGTGTCACTACCGTGCAGGTGGCCCCGTGGCTAGAGCGAATATCTACGAAGGGCACGCCGGTCAGATCGCCGGGCGTGTCGTGATGGTCGATCACCGCATAGAGACGCTGGGTGTACGGCTGGGAATGCCGCCCGGTGTTTGGCTGGCTATCCACCATGACCACGGCGTCCTCCTCGCGCCAGTCGATGGACTCGATCGGCTTGAGGTCCAGCTTGAGCACCTCGACCATGGCCCGGTTTTCTGGCCGGGCGATAGGGCCGTCCCGCGTCATCACCGTCGGCTTGCCCAAGCGGTGCTGCACGAGATGGGCCAGTCCGAGCATGCTGCCGAGACTGTCGGGATCAGGATGGATGTGGGAAACGAAGATCACACGCTTGGCGGCGTGCAGACCTTGCAGGAAGCGATCCGAACGTCGCAGGCCGCTACCACAACGGCCATTACAGTCCGGATCGGCGCTCCGTCGCGCCATAGATGTTTTCACCTCCGGCCTCCCCTCTGTCCCGCCGTGGACGAGGCTATGGAAGCCTTGCCCGCCCACCTGATCTTTCTCCCCGGTCAGGCACTCCGGAGAAAAGGGAGCGCAGCGAGCGAGGAACCCGTGTTCCTCCCACCTCTCGCTTCGCGGAGGGCGGATTGAGAGCTTCCCGGCTCTCTCCCCATTATGTAACCGAACCAGAGTCGCTTGCCAAGGAGTTTTCCCGCCCGGCCCCCTTCGGCGGCCCCTCCCCTCTGACCCATAACTTTCCGCAGGAGATGACCTTGAGGCGGCTTGTCCGAAAAACCGACAATCCCGATTCCGCTTCCCCGTGATCAATCGGTGCACACTCAATTGTAAAAGTGTCCAGTCGAATCGGCCGTCTGGGTCAACCTTTCAGCCCGTGACGGCGGTAGCTGCCACACCTGATCTGAGCGAACCGAGGGAAGCGCCCGTGGGCGATCGAGGCGAGCGGGACTAGTGCAGCGGCCCGCAGACGCTACACTGGAGGAAGGACGGAAGGCGCGAGGACCTCGGCTGCTCGTGCAGAAGGGCCAACGGCTGGCACAACCCGCGTCCGAAGCGGGCACAGAGCGAAACGAGGAGGACTGGCTATGTCTCGGCTTGGCGGACACAGCGCATTGGTGGCGGGGATGATTCTGCTCCTGGCAGGACGGTATGGGGGATTAGCCCAGCCAGGGCCAGGACCAACCGCTCAGGGCACGGGGCAGCCCCTGGAACGCCTGGAGTTGGATCGCCGTATTGTCACCACCGTGTACGAAACGGCCCTGCTCGGCACTGACATTTACAACAAGGGGAACCACGAGGGGTGTTACCGGCTCTACCAGGGCTGCCTGCTGGCCTTGGAAAGCCTGCTGGATCACCGGCCCAAATTGCAGCAGATGGTGCGGGAAAAACTGACCCTGGCCAGCCGGCTCAAACCGGAAGAGGCGGCCCATGTCCTGCGCGAAGCCCTCGATGAGATCCAGAACACCATCGCCCCGTCGCCCAAGGGACCGGACCTCAAGCTGCCGGCGCTCTGGTTCCGGCTAGGGGGGGAAGCCGCCGTCAAGGCCATCGTGGATGACTTTGTGGACGCTTGTGTCAAAGACCCGAAGGTCAACCTCAGTCGCGGCGGCAAATATAAGCTCGATGTGCCGGAGATCGCCCGCCAGAAGCGCCTCATGCTGGAACTCTTCAGCCTCCTGACCGGCGGACCGCTGGAATACAGCGGCAAGCGCAACCTCAAGGAAGCCCACGCCGGGATGCAGATCACCGACGCGGAGTTCGACGCGATGGCCGCCCTGCTTCGCCAAACGCTGGAAAAACACAAGGTGGACAAACGCGAAGCCGAGGAGCTGCTCAAACTCTTCGAGGCCACCCGGCCCGTGATCGTGGAGGTCCGCCGCTCCAAGGATTGATACGAACGGCGTAGCTTAGGGGAACGGGGGGAATGCGGCTCAGGCGCAGCGGCGCAGGGCGTTATGGACCATGTCGAGCAGGCGCACGAGAGTCAGGCGGGGGAGGGGGAAGCTGTCCTGGACGCGCCGCCGATCCGCCGGCACCCGGTAGTAACGCAGCTCCAAGCGGGCGCTGGAGTCGAGCTGATAGTGCAGCTCGTAGTACCATCGGCCGTCGCTTTGGATGAGGCATTGGCTGCGGAGGAAGCCCTCGCGGCGCTGGGCGTCAAGCTCGCAAACCGTCCAAGCGGGGATGAGTTCCCACGGCAGGGCACGCATCTGTTCCGCCCAGAGGCGCAGGGAGTCAGCGGCGGGCCGGAGCGCGCGGGCGGGCCGCTCCCACTGGATTTGCCGCAGCAGCAGGGCCAGATGGTCTGCCGCCTGCCATTGGAGCGTGATCTGGGCCGGTTCCGTACGGTGCCGCCAATAAGCCTGGTGATATCCATCCGGCGGCTTCACCGGGCCGGGATCGCAACAGACCAGTTCCCACTCCTCCTGCGTTAGGGGCGTGAGCGCCCGTTGCGCAAAGGCCAGCACCTCCACGGGCCTGGGGGAAAGCAACGAGTAGGACGGATCAGGTGCGCCGGGCCGATGAGGAACGGGAGGATTCATGCGAGCCTCCTATCGCTTGCTGCGTGTGTTCGGAACCATCAAAACTCAACAAAGTCGGACGGTCATTGATGACCGTTTCCAAGTGTACCGGACGGGCCCAAATGTACTGAATGTTCGCCAACGTATCGCGGGCCTCATCTAATTTCAATTCTACCCCCTCGTAGTGGTGACGCAACAGCAGTTCGCCGCGGTTGCGGTGGTTGCCATCGATGACATAGATCCACGGCTTGCCGAAGTTGGTGAGGCTGAAGAGGAGGCGCTGTTTGATCTTCTCGAATTCCCGGCTTTCGATGACGTAGTTGTTGTCCTGTTCGTTGTACACGTAGGAGAACATCCGGTGTTCGCGGCAGAACTCCGGCGTCAGGAAGGTGTCGATGAAGGTGATGTCGTTGTGGATGCGGCGGACCTCGAAGATTTTCTGGCGGCCCAGGCCGAGCTGTTTATCCCAGTTCCGGCGCTTCTCCATGTCGTCACAGGCTTCCCATTCCGGGCCGAACTGCCCCGTGTTCCACCGCCGCTCGATGTCCCGGAATAGCTCCAATCCCAGCTTGTAGGGATTGAGTCGGCGGGCGCTCGTCGCCATCGTCCCGGAGTGATGGTCCGCGTAATCGATCAGCTCGGAAGGATGCAGGGCTTTCTGCGTCATGATGGTGGAGTGCCAGTAGGAGGCCCAGCCTTCGTTCATGATCTTGGTTTGCGCCTGGGGGTAGAAGTAGTAGGCCTCGTCGCGGACGATGCTGAGGATGTCCCGCTGCCAGTGTTTGAGCGGGGCATGCTCAATGAGGAAGAGGAGGACGTCTTTTTCCGGGCGTTCGGGGAAGTGGGGGACGCGGACTTCCTTGAGCCGTCGGCGTTCTTCCTCCTCGGCCTGGCGGGCCTGCGGGGGGTTGATGAACTCATCCATGTAGGGCTTGGCGCGGAACTTGAGCGGCTGGGCCGTCTCCGCTTCTGCTTCCGGCCCCGCCGCGGCGAAATCGTAACGGGTGGTCTCGTCCCGCCGCTTGATCGCCACCGAGTGGATGTCAATCAGATCGTCGATGGACAGGCATTTGTCCAAAAAGGCCTCCACCTCATCCTCGCCGAAGCGTTCCGCATAGCGGCGGATGCGGGCGGCGTGATTGGCGATCTCATCCATCATCTTGCGGTTAGTATGGGCGAAGTAGGCGTTGTTCTTGAAGAAATCGCAATGCCCGTAGACATGAGCCATCACCAGCTTCTGGTCCACCACGTGATTGCAGCGCATCAGGTAGGCGTAACAGGGATCGTTGTTGATCACCATCTCGTAGATTTTGGACAGGCCGTATTCGTAGCTCTTCTTCAGCTCCTCGTACTGCATGCCGAAGGACCAGTGGGGATAGCGGGTGGGGAATCCCCCGTAGGCGGCGATTTCGTTGAGGTCATCGGCATCGACGACCTCGAAGATCGTCTCGAAGAAGTCCAAGCCGTACTCGCGGGCGTACCCCTCGATTTCATCCTTGAGCACGCGCAGGTGCGGCGGCAGATTCGTGTTGTAATAGCCCCAAACCATCGTTTCGCTCCCGTACTCCTGTGGCTCCCCTATTCCTTCCCCGTGGGTTGCCGGCGAGGTGGGCTTGCAGCGGCGTAAAGTCTGCCTCAGGCGCACGCAGGCCGGGCTGCCGGATTTAGAACCCTCTCAGCGCCCCGTGCCGAGAAACTCCCGGATACTGCGGACGATTTCCTCCCGGTCGGCAATCCGGCTGACGACCAGGTTCTCGTGGTCCTCGGCGAGTTCCGCCACATGGGCGTAGAACTCCCCGGTCCCGTAAGGGGATTCCACCTGGCCGTAGCCGAAGAGATTGAGCTTGGGCAGCAACTGTCCCGTGAGAATCTCCATACATTTCGGGACGTCGTCCCCCCAGTTGTCTCCGTCGGAAAAGTGGAAGGCGTAAAGGTTCCACTGGCTGGGAGGATAGCGGCTGTCGATGATCTGATTGCACAATTCGTAGGCGGAGGAGATTTTGGTCCCGCCGCTTTCGCGGGTGTGGTAGAAGCGGTGCTCATCGACTTCAGCAGCGAGGGCATCGTGGATGATGTACACCGTCTCAACCCCTTTGTAATGCCGCTTGATCCAGGTGTCGATCCAAAAGGCCTCGATGCGGACGATCTCTTTCTGGTCGTCGGTCATGCTGCCGGAGACATCCATCATGTAGAAGACGCAAGCGACGGCTTCCGGCTTGGGCACCTCCTTCCAACTGCGGTACTGCTTGTCTTCCCGGATGGGGATGACGACGGGGTTGGCCGGGTCATAGGTGCCGCTGGCCAATTGCCGCTTGAGCGCCCGGCGGAAGGTCCGCTTGAAGTGCCGCAGGGATTCAGGGCCGACACTGCGAATGCTGGAATACTTATCTTTCTCGCTGACGATGTTCCGTTCGCCCTTGGGCTGGATGCGGGGAAGTTGCAATTCCTCGCCGAGAATGTCCGCTAGCTCTTCCAGGGTCAGCTCGACTTCCAGAATGTGGGCGCCGGGGTCTTCGCCCGCCTGGGCTTCCCCTTCGCCTTGCGGCGGAGTCAGCGGCTGGCCTGGCTGGCCCGGCCCGACCCCCACGCCCCCGGAGTTCTTCTTCCCGTAGCGGAACTGCGGCAGTTGGATCTGCGGCAGGGGAATCGACACGAGGTCTTTCCCCTTTTTGCCGATCAGCTCCCCGCGGGTGAGGTATTTCGACAGATTGCTTTTGACCTTGCCGCGCACGATCTTGTGGAAGCGTTGCAAATCCTGTTCGATTTTTTGCCCCACGGCCAACACCCCTGCGGATCAGGAAGAGCGGAACCGAGTCTGTCGGCGGCCCGACGCGTCACGTCTGCGAAGCTTGCCCCTCATGGGGAGGTCGATGTCTCGGCGGAGGTCGATGCCTCGCTGGGAGGTCAGTCTCCCTGGTTGGAGGCTGGACGCCGCGGATCGTGCCGCCTTGGTCTTTCACTCCGGTAAGTTCGCTATAGCATCGTATCCGGGGAAGGGGCAGCAGGAGAAGAGCAACCGGCAAAAATGCGCACTTGACGAACCAAAAGCTCCGGGGTCAGAATGGGATTTTCCAACGGTTGGCGGCTGGCAATAAAGATCGCCCGTGTCAGGCCGGGGGATGGAGGCGGTATAGTCCAATCACAGGGAAACTCCCGGTGATAGGGTTGAGTGCGAGGAATGTAAACATACTCAAAGTGTTGAGCTAGATTTTGGTAGACCCAGGAACGTGTGGGACGACAACCTGAACCACTCAAGGATTGTGTCGGTATCGCCGCGTCTTCTGAGCATGGATTTAACTGTGATTCTGAACCGTAGGAAACACAAGTTTCAAGTAATAGCATCTTTTGACAATGCCGAGCCAAAAAAGCTAAGGCCTTTGCAGGGTGGCAAAGATGATACAACACCCCATAACAAAAAACTACATCGAAGTGCTGTCCCAAATCTTCAGGGGGATTGTCCAAATCGAGAAAAATCACGGGCAGTTCGGGATAGCGCTGCCGCAGATACGTCAAGTTGGCCTGACGGCCCTCTGAAATCACCACCTCACAGTTTCGATCCAAGAAAAATGACGTGAGGTCGCCGATACCCGCTCCAACTTCCAGAACCCGCAGATTCTCTAGCGGTAAATGGAGGGAAGCCAGATGCTCTAACCGTCTGTGATTAATCCGTTGGTAATTTTCGTTGCCAAAGTGTTTGAGAGGGGTCAGATCGTCTTGGGTACTTCCTTTTCTTTGACTTTTATTAGCATGGCGGCAAAGGATTTTCGATGTCAGAAAACGCAAAAGCATGAAATCACTCCTGGAAAGTAAATTACCACAGGCTACGGAAAATACTTATGTAAAATGAGGTGCTAATCGATGCTTTGGTATGTGTCAAGCTAAATCTGTGCGGCCTGTGCAGGGGAAAATGGCATGTAGGAAAAGCTTGTTCCATTATTCTCGCGGTGCCGTGGTTACTCAGCAGGAGAAGGGCAACCGGCGGAATTGCGCGGGACATGGCTGCGAGGGTGAGGTACGGTGCAGGACGCTGAGGGATGGGGGTGCCCTGAGCCGCACCCTCCAGCGCTTATGGCTGCTTCCTTCCGGACCTGACCAGGTTCACACCTTCAGGTCGGTCAGGCCCCCATCCCTCAGCGCCCCGCGTCGAGGCTGTGCCTGGTGTCGTGGATCGTTTCGCCCCGCGGGTTCGGTTTTTTGCCCCGCAGCTTCGGCATTTCCGCGCCCAGGCTTCAGGGGCGGGCTTTAGCCTGGGGTTCGAGTCGGCGGCCCCATCGGCGTGCTGCCCGCCGGTTACTTCTTCGACTGGCCGCGGGCGAAGATCGAAGCCACGTAGTTGAGCACATCCGTAGCACTCGACTCATTATAGCCGTAATTGCGGATGAGGCGACTCTTGACCACGTCGATCTTCTCCTGGGTCGCCTTGTCCACCACGCTGGAGACGAGCGTGCTGAGCTTGATCGTGTCCTTTTGGTCCTCGAAGAGTTTGAGTTCCAGGGCCTTTTGCAGGCGTTCGTTGGTGCGGTAGTCGAACTTTTTGCCGTCGATGGCCAAGGCGCCGATGTAGTTCATGATTTCGCGGCGGAAGTCGTCCTTGCGGCCTTCGGGGATGTCGATTTTTTCCTCGATGGAGCGCATGAGGCGTTCATCGGGTTCTTCCAGGGCGCCGGTGTATTTGTTGCGGACCTTTTCGCGGAGGGTGTAAGCCTTGACGTTGTCGATGTAGTTGGCGCAGAGGCGAGCCAGGGCTTCCTCGTCGGCGGCGATGGCCCGTTGGACCTCGTTTTTGAGGATGTCTTCGTATTCTTCCCGCACGACGGCCAACAGCTCCTTGTAATGGCGGTATTGCTCTTCGCTTTTGATCAGCGAGTGGTGGCGCAGACCGGCCTCCAGTTCGTTGAGCACCATGAAGGGATTGATGTTGTCCTCATCCGGGTGGGAGACGAGGGCGTTGCTGATTTTGTCCTGGATGTAGCGCGGGCTGATGCCGGACATTCCCTCGTTGGGGGATTCCTTCTTCAGCTCGATGACGTTGTCTTCGGTGAAGCCGGGGAGGGTTTTACCGTTGTAGAGTTTCATTTTCTGGAGGAGGGTGAGGTTGGCATGCTTGGGGGGCGTCAAGCGGGTAAGGACGGCCCACATGGCGGCGACTTCGATGGTGTGCGGGGCGATGTGCTTGCCCTTGACTTTCTCCGGGTTGAAGTCCTTTTCGTAGATTTTGATTTCGTCACTGAGGCGGGTGACGTAGGGGATGTCGATTTTGACGGTGCGGTCGCGCAGGGCTTCCATGAACTCGTTGTTTTGGAGGCGGCGGTATTCCGGCTCGTTGGTGTGGCCGAGGATGACTTCGTCGATGTCGGTCTGGGCGAACTTTTTGGGTTTGATTTTGTGTTCCTGGCTGGCGCCGAGCAGATCGTAGAGGAAGGCGACGTCGAGCTTGAGGATTTCGATGAATTCGACGATGCCGCGATTGGCGATGTTCAGCTCGCCGTCGAAGTTGAAGGCGCGGGGGTCGGAATCCGAGCCGTACTCGGCGATCTTGCGGTAGTTGATGTCGCCGGTCAATTCCGTCGAGTCCTGGTTTTTTTCATCCTTGGGCTGGAAGGTGCCGATGCCGATGCGGTCCTTTTCCGAAAGGACGAGGCGGTAGATTTTGACTTCATGTTCGAGCATTTTGAGCCAGTCGCCGTCGTATTTTTGCAAGCGCTGGCGGAACTCGTAACGGCTGTAGGGGCAGAGGTCGCCTTTGATCTGGATTTCGTAGGGGTAGGGTTTACGGCACTTGGCGTTGAGTTCGGCGAGGAGGGCGGGGCGGAACTCTTCGGGGACGAGCTGGAGGGGTTCGCCGTGCATGGGGTCTTTGGTCCAGCCGGAGCCGTCGGGGTTGCGCCAGGCGAAGCTGTAGAGCTGGCCTTCGTCAGTGCGGCTGTATTCCTCCAGGCCGCGCTTGAGGAGGCGGGCAATGGTGGACTTGGCGCTGCCGACCGGCCCATGCAGGAGGATGACACGGCGTTCGGTGCCAAAGCCTAACGCGGCGCTTTTGAAGACGTTGACCAATTGCATGAGGGGGCGATCCAGGCCATAGATGGCGTCGCCGTATTTGTGCGCAAACTCCGTGAAGAACTTGTAACGAATGATTTTGTCCTTGTTTTCGTACACCTCCTCGATGCCGTGGTGGAGGATCATGTCGTAGAGGCGCTGGTAGGCCGTGCGGGTGACGCCAGGATGCTCCAGCACGATATTGAGATAATCCGCGAACGACCCCTCCCAGTGGAGTTTGCGGTAGTCACTGGTGTTGAGTTGCGCGCGGAGCTTGTCGAGGATGACGTTTGCCTGTGCCATTGCTGTTGGAATCCTCCGTAAAACAGGCCGGGCGGAAGCGGCAGGGAAGTCCGCAAAACCCGGATCAGACCCAATCACGCCATATCAGTTCCCACGCCGCCGGGCTTCGGATTGGGAAAGGGAAAGGGGTGCGACACCCCACCATATCCCTTTTCCCCCAGTCTGGCAAGAGGAGTTTGCCGCCTCCGTTCCGCTACTGCATTCTACGTGGGTGCGGTGCGGACTTCCAAGACGGGATGCCTTTGGGCCACAAAATCGCCTCCCTCGGCCCAACTTTCGTCGTTCTGCGTACAGGAAGGACCAGGCGGTGGAAGCACTTTCTGCTGCGAGCGGCGGCCTGCGCTGGGGGCGGCTGGAAGCTGGAAGCGCGATGCGGATTTTCGCGGCAGGGCAGGGGCCGGGGCGTAGAATGGATTCGCCTTGCGGGTGCGGCGGGTAAGCGGTACCCTGCCGGAACCTGCGGTTTCTCGGACCTGGGAGCACAAGCCATGCGCAATCTGTTTGCCCTGATCGGCTTTGCCGTCGTCGCCTTCGCGGTGGTGGGGTGGTACTGCGGCTGGTACCGCCTCTCGGTCCAGAAAGGGGAAGGGGGCAAGGCGGAAATCCAGACGGTCGTGGATACGAAGAAGGTGACCGAGGATTCCAGCGCCTTCTTCCAGAAGCTGGGGCAGATCCTCAGCCAGCAGACGCAAGGGACCGGTGGGGGGAGCGGGTCGGGGACCAATCCGGCCAGCGACAAGGGGGGAAGCAGCCCCGGTGGGAATAGCATTCCTGGCAGCCATGTTCCCGGCAGTACAGGGTTGAAGCCGCAGAATCCGCCGCCCGGTGCAACCCCGCCGCCCTTTTCCGCCCCGCCGGTGAGCATTCCGCCGTTTTCCGGCAAGACACCGTGAACAAGACTTCGGGAAAGCGGGCAAAAATCCGTGAACCACGCCTCAGTGGCCGCCGCGGAATGGGCCGGTGCAATGGGCCGGCAGAATCTGTCCCGCCGCTGCTTTGGCCTCCAAAGCCTGACGCACCACATCGGGCAGAAATCGGCTCAGGTCCCCGCCGAGCATGGCAATCTGGCGTAACAACGAGCTGCTGATGTGCGAATACTCTTCCTTGGCCATGAGGAAGACCGTCTCAATGTCCGGGTCCAAATGGAGGTTCATCAGGGACATGGTGAACTCGTACTCCATGTCCGAGAGGGTGCGCAGGCCGCGGAGCATGATGCGGGCGCCAGCCTCGCGCACGAAGCGGACGGCTAAGCCGAGAAACGGCTGAATCTCCACGCGGGGAATGCCCTGCACGACCTGCTGGAGCAACTCGACTCGCTCCTCGATGGAAAAGAGGGTGGTCTTTTCCGGATTGATGCCGACGCCGACGATGAGGCGGTCGAAGAGCTGGCTGCCGCGCTGGATGATATCCAGGTGTCCGAGATGGACCGGGTCGAAGGTGCCGGTGTAGACGGCATAGCGGGGATTGAGGGGAGCAGGCACGGTCG
This sequence comes from Thermogemmata fonticola, assembly GCF_013694095.1. Taxonomy (NCBI): domain Bacteria; kingdom Pseudomonadati; phylum Planctomycetota; class Planctomycetia; order Gemmatales; family Gemmataceae; genus Thermogemmata; species Thermogemmata fonticola. The sequence continues at coordinate 117,883 of NZ_JACEFB010000013.1, forward strand.
CGTCTCCAGGCGGTTCGGTTTCTCCCGCGGAGGGGATGCATGGCCGAGTGTGGATCGGCAGCAGCGCCACGGGTTCTCCAGTCCATCCTACTGCAAGTCGGGGAAGCGGAGGATGGCGCCGGTGGCCGTGCTGCGGAAGGGACCGCGGCGTCCCGTTCCGCCTCCGGGTCAGGGTGTGGCGGCGTCCAGGAAGCGGTCGATTTCATCGCGGGTGTTGTAGGCATGGGGGCTGACGCGGACGCGCTCCGCGCGGGCATTGACGACCACGCCCCGTTCCCGGCAGCGGCGGACCACCTCGCGGGCCGGCCAGACCGGATGAATCAGCGACACGATGCCGGATTTCTCCTTCTCCAGCCGGCTGCTGAAGACAGTCCACCCCCGCCGTTGGGCCTGCTCGCAGAGGTAGTCCGTCAGCTCCAGGATGCGCTCGGCGATCCGCTCGATGCCGGCCTGCAAGAGCATCTGGAGCGAGGCGCCGAAGGCCGTGATCCCCGCCATGTTGTACGCTCCGCCTTCGTAGCGTCCCGCGTGGGGCTTGAGGGTGAAATCGATGCGGGAAAACTCCCAGGGCCGGACCACGCTAAACGCCCCTACGCCGAGCGGATGGAGCATCTCCAGCTTCTCCCGGCGGATGTAGGCAATGCCGGCGCCTTCCGGGCCGAGCAGCCATTTGTGGCCGTCCGCGGCCAGCGCGTCGATCGGCAGCGCCTGGACATCGAGGGGGAAGGCGCCGAGGGACTGAATGGCATCGACGAAGAAAAAGATGCCGCGCTTCTGGCAGAACTCGCCCAGGGCGGCCAGGTCGTTGCGGAAGCCGCTGGCAAACTCCACCGAGGAAATGCTGAGGACCCGCGTGCGGCTGTCACAGGCGGCGTAGAGGTCTTCCAGCAGCAGGCGCGCTCCCCGGCTGGGGACCCGTCGCACTTCCACGCCGCGAGGGGCCAGATTCAGCCACGGATACTGATTGGCCGGGTACTCCTCCGCCGCCAGGACCACATTATCCCCCGCCTGCCAGGGGAACCCTTCCGCAATCAGGTTGATGCCCCAGGTGGTGTTCGGGATGAAGCAGATGTCTTCCGGGCTGGGGGCATGGAGGAGTTGGGCAGCGAGGATGCGGACCTGCTCCACGCGGTCGAACCAAATCCGGAAAGCGGCCACGCCATTTTCCGCGAGGCTCTGGGCGTACTGGTGCAGGGCGGCGGCCGCGCAGCGCGGCAAAGGCGCCACCGCTGCGTGATCGAGAAAGGCCCAGCGTCCGGTGACGGCTGCAAACTCATCCCGCAAGGCTGTCCAGTCCATGCTTGGCTCCCGCTTGGCCCGGAAGAGCGCCGCTGCCTTGCCCCCCGCCGGCCTGTGGCCTCCGTCTTAGCCTGGGATTCCGGGGTCTGTCGCTCGTCGGTCTCAGGTTCAGGTTCCCCTCGAGGTCCACGCTTCAAGGGCGGCGGCCAGTGGGGCGAGCACTCTCTGGGTATGGTTATACCGCTGATCGGGGATGAGTCCTACAATCCCTCCAGGGCGGCCGTCAGAGCAGAGGGGGGAAGGAGGACAAGAGTGTTCGACGATCCGGAACGGACGGCTTATGATGTACGTTTCCGCTGTCTGGGGTTTCCGGTGCGGGTGCATCCGCTGTTCTGGCTGGTGGCGGCGCTCTTGGGCGGCTCGTTTCTCCAGATGGGTTTGCTCTACTGGCTGCTCTGGATCGCTGTGGTGTTTGTGGCCGTGCTGGTCCATGAGTTGGGGCATGCGCTGGCTTACCGTTATCATGGGAGTGCGGCGGCGATCATTTTGTGGATGTTTGGCGGCCTGACCGTGGCGGATCGCGTTCCCTATCGGCGGGGTGCGCGGATTGTGGTGACTTTGGCCGGTCCCTTCGCAGGGTTTGCTCTGGCGGCGGTGCTTTACGGTCTGGCCCGCCTCACCCCCTGGCCGGTCCGCGGCGCCCCCACCGAGCTGGCCTTCACCTACCACCTGCTGATCGTCGTCAATTTGTACTGGGGGATTTTCAATCTTCTGCCGGTCTATCCTCTCGATGGCGGGCAGGTCTGCCGGGAGGTGTGCGAAGGTTGGCGGGCAGGGGCAGGCCGGTATCTGTCCCTCCAGATTTCCCTCTGGACCGCTTCCCTCCTCGCTCTTTACGGCCTGCTGGGATGGTGGGAAGAGCTGCGCGGCGGCGGACCTTTGTCCCGCGTCCTTCCTCCGTGGGTTCCCCTCGGCTCGTGGTGGACGGCCTTGCTCTTCGGGCTGCTCGCCTGGCAAAGCTATCAGCTTCTGCAACACGAACGTTACCGCCGCTGGTGAGGGGCGGGTCAGGTGCCGGGATGTTTGTTGTTCGGGCCAAGGCGGGAGAGGCGCTGGAGACGTTCCCAGAGTTCAGCTTCGGCGGATTCGGTCCAGACCACGTCGGGGGCTTGGCGAAAGCCGCCTTCGGCGGTGAAGCGGGCTTGGGGGATGCGGCTGAGGGAAAGCGTGCTGAGGATGCGCGAGCCGTGACGCAGTTCCAAGCTGGTCAGTTGCGGGAAATCCTGGAAGTGGAACAGGCCGGGGATGTAGGGGGTGGGGGCGTCGGTGACCAGGACGCATTCCTGGCGCAGGCGGCGGAGACGGGGGGCTTGCGAAGTTAGGGCGTAAAACGTCAGCGGAAGCAGACCGGCGGAACCGGGAGGCGCTTGCAACAGGAAACAGGGGGCGAAGAGGCCCGATTCGTGCGGCAGGGAAGCCTCCGTATGGCGGACCCACCCCCGGTTCGTGTTCAGGTAGAAACAGGCATCGCGGAGGACCACCTGGTGCTCCCATTCCTGGGGCGGCAGGAAGGTGATGGTTTCCGCATGCCCAGAGTATCCCGTGGTGCGCCATTGCCAGTGGCACTGCTGGCTCTGGAGCAGGGCTTGGGGAAAGGGGACGGCGAGCAGGGCTTCCGTGTCCAGTTGCTGGGATGCGGTGAGGACCAGGGGCAGCTCGAAGTGGGGGCCGTTCGGCAGACCCTGGACGAACAGGTGGGGTTGCAGGGAGGCCAGCGGCAGGAGGCGGTGGGGGGAACTGACGAGGACGGCGGCGGCCAATCCCCGCAGCGAACGACGGCTGAAACAGCGGGCCGTGACCGCTTTCTGCCGCCAGCGCATGGCCACGCCCCAGCTCCGCCAACGCACACTGCGCAGGTAATCCTCTTGCGTCAAGCGCGGCAGCGTCAGGTTCAGCAGCGTGTAATCGCGCCAGCAGAATTGCACGGCGGCCGGCCAGACGGCCGACAAGGGGAAGCGGAACTCCAGGCGGTACAGACCCGGCTGCACGCGCTGAATGTCCTGGCAGGGGAGAGGGGTTTCGCTGGTTCCGTGGAGGGTGAAGTCCGTGCGGCGGCAGGCGAGCAGGTCCGAGCCGGCGAGGGTGATCTCCAGCCGGACGGCTTCCGCCACCCAGGGAATGGCGTCCGCCGGGGCCACCAGGCCCAAATGCTCGTAGCTCCAGCGGAAGGAGCGCAGGCCGGCACGCAGCGCCATGCACTGGCTGCGGTCAGGGCGGTGCCAGTCGAGCCAGCGCCTGATCGAGGGCCACATCCAACGCCTCCCCAGGACCGACGCCGCGATCCCGGACCGAACAGAGCAAACAGGTGGGCGAACGGGCGATGCGGAAGCGGTAGCTGCGGAATGGCTCGTCGAAGATGCCTTCGACCCGCTGCAAGCTCCACAGCAGGGAAGTGAAGCCGAGGGGGGATTCCTTCGTCCCCTCCCCATCCTTCGCCCCGCCGCTCTCCTTCGCTTCCTCCTTCTTCTTCTCCTCGTCCTTGCCCCAGACAGCTTGAAGCAGCTCGCGCGTGACGAGAGCATGCAGCGAGGCGATGGCATGGATGGCAGCGGCGGACGCGGGAATGGTCAACTCCGCTTGGGCCGCCTGCGGTTGGGAGTAATCCGGCGGCGGCGACGGCGGCGCTTCCACCACTTCCCGTTGGAGGTAACTGGCCACGCAGCCATAGCAGGGGCCTTCCGGCACAAAACAATGGACCCAGCCGCCGATCCCCCCGCTGAGCACTTCGCCGAGCGTCCAGGGCCGGCCCGCCCGGCGCATCAGCGCGTCGAAGGCATACTTGGCCGGTTCGTTGTCCACCGCGCAGATTCCCACATCGCAAGCCTGGGCCGCTGCCGCGAGTTCCCCTTGCCAGGCCGCATCATGCAGGTTGCAGGCGAACGTCTGCACCGCCAGATCGGGCCGGCGTTCGCGCACCCATTCCGCCGCCACCTCCACCTTCCGCCGTCCAATGGCGGAGGGGGGAAACAGATGCCGGACGACGTTATGCGGAGCATACACATCCGGTTCCACCAGCACGATCTGCTCGATCTGGCTGTCTCGGCAGAGCAGGTCCAACACGACCATGCCGCCGCTGCCGACTCCAGCTTGGAACAGTCGGGCCATGGCCATCTCCTGAAGCGCGCAGGGGATGCGGTTGCGGCTGCCGTGCCGTCGGTGGTATCGGGGCGAGCGTTGGCCGGGCAAGTGGGGCTTGGCTGTGAGGCGGCAGGGCACAAGAGGGGAAGCTGCGCCGCCGCGGCTTGCGCCGGCCCGGTGGGGGAATGGGTCGCTTCCCCCAGCTCATTTGGCTTCCGGCAGGGGCCATTCCCCGGTTTCGTACCAGACCTCGTAGCAAGCCAGCCAGCGCCAGGCCGCCAGCACGGCAAAGACGCAGGTGAAGCGGGCGGGGTCCCACCGGCTGCTCGCCCGCGTCGAGCCTTGCCGCCACAAGCAGAGCGTTTGACCGTCCAGTAAGTGCGGACAGTGCTTCAGCGGCGTGAGGATCCGCGTCTCCGGCGGCACGAGGGGATAGCTGGAGAGCAGCCGCGTCTCGCACTGGTAAATGTTGTGGCACGGCTTGAGACGGTAGGACAGGATCAGCATGCTGTCCTTCCGGTGCACCGTGATGCGATAGTGCGGGTCGCGCCCCTCGTTGTACGCCTCGATCGCTGGGATTTCGACGGTCAGGAGCCGGCGCTTCCCCTGTTCGCTGTCGAGCAGTCCCATGACTCTGCAGACATCAAACCTTGGTGGCCAGTCGTTCCCGACTCGGCAGCCTCCAAGGGTCTCGCCTTGGGATAACTCTGGCCGTGTCCTAGCGGGTGGTAACGCTGACTCCGGCAGTTTTTCAGGCACCGGGCTAGAGTCCTTCGCCTCCGGAAGACCGCCCGGCGCCAGTTCCTCCAGCCTACTGCCTATCGCCCGGATTCCTCCGGCGACATGGCCAGCAACGGGGCCATCAATAGTGGCAGGGGACCGACTTGACGGCGGTCATGACCTGTTCGGCGGGCAATTCCTCGGTCGTACCGACAAAGCTGGTATCCCGGCGGTCCATGAGCAGGGCCAATCCGCGATCGGCGTTGCCCCGCAGGGCGGCCAACAGTTGCCGGCGTTCCGCTTCAGCCAACGGACGGAAATCCATGACTCCCTCCTTCTTCCTACAGACCTCCACATGCCGGAGCGTTCCTAGGGCGACCGCCTGCCGCTTCGGGCTCCGCTTCCTTCAGGGAGAGAAAAGACCCCTCGCAGGAGTTGAAGCCGCCGGAACCCGCTTGCGGCAGCTTGCGGTCTTGGCTGTCCCGCTCCCAACCCACTTGGACAGCCCAACCGCTACATCCATCATAACCGCACTCAGAACCCGCACAAGGGAGACTCCGCGAAAAAACGAACCGCTCTTGCCGGCCCGCGATAAACACCTCCTTGCGCCCTGCCCGCTACAATGCTGGCAACAGGCCGGCGTGTCGGCTTTACACAGGCTTTGGGCTTTCCCTCGCTTCCTTCTGCGGTCCAGGAGGCCGGACCCGCGCGGCGGGGGAAAACGGCTTCCTCCCCTGCTTCCTGACCCAGCGGCGACTGCCATGAATCTGCTCGATTGGCCGTTCCCTCCTGACTCTGACAGCGGTCTGACACCGCTGGCCCCCGCCTGGCGCGACCCGCAGCACCCGTTTCATGTCTATCACATGGAGTTGGGCCTGGAGCAAGCAGCCCAAGCCGCCGAGGAGGACGAGGTACCCGTGGGCGCGGTCGTTGTCCACCCGCAGCGTGGCCTCATTGCCGCCGCCCACAACCAGCGCGAACGCCTCCAGGACCCCACCGCGCATGCCGAAATGATCGCCCTGACCCAGGCCGCCAATGCCCTGCGCTCCTGGCGCCTGGAGCAGTGCATCCTCTATGTCACTCTGGAACCCTGTGCGATGTGTGCCGGCGCCGCCGTTAATGCCCGCCTGGCCCTGATCGTTTACGGTGCCGACGACCCCAAGGCCGGCGCCTGCCGCTCCCTCTACCAGATCCCCTCCGACCCCCGCCTGCCGCACCGCTTGCCGGTCCTCGGAGGCGTCTTGGCCGACCGCTGCGCCGCCCTACTCACCGACTTCTTCCGACAGCGCCGCCGGTGGGGCCGCAAGTAAACAGGCCGCCGCTTCGACTAGCCCCCGCACCTCAGCTCGCGGGCGTCTGGCCCGACTCCCCGCCGCCGCTTCCCCGCAGCACCCGGTTCACCGCCTCCACCAGCCGCTCCATCGCAAACGGCTTGCGGATGTAATCGACCACCCCCAAATACTCCGCATACGCCTTGTGCCGGCTGCCTTCGTTGGCCGTGATCATAATGATCGGCGGAGCGTCCTTCTTATCCCGGAAATGCTCCAGCACGGGGAAGCCGCCCATCCGCGGCATCATCATGTCCAGGATCACCAGGTCCGGTCGGTGCAGATAAATCGCCTGCTTCCCTTGATGCCCGTCGTGGGCGTGGATGACCCGGTAGCCGTGCCGCTCCAGCACCGCCCGCAGACCGTCCACCATCTCCCGGTCGTCATCGACCACCAGGATCAACTTCTGCCCGCTGCGGTTGGCTACACCCGCTGCACTGGCCGGAGCCGGATGGCTGCTCGCCGCATTGCCCGCTTGGCCGCTGCTCGCGGCGCCGCTCGCGTTCCCCGACGCCGCCGACCCTGGACTCGCCGTCCCCGCAGCCCGGCTCATCTCACCACCACTGCTCAACGGACGCACCGCAGATGCTACGCTTCCACTCATCGCTTCTGTCCTCCCTTTCCTTTCACCATAGCGATCCCGCCCGCCGTCCACAAGCAGGCACCCACGTCGGACACCCCCGCCGGCTCCTCCTCGTTCTGTGAAACCGCTCACAACCCCCCCAGAAAACCCTGGCGAATCGTCGCGGCGAATCGTCCTTCAAGGTTCCCCGAAATCAATCCCCGTAAATCAAGCGATAGAGCGAAGGCCACAACAACATTCCTTCTCATTCCTTCTCCCCCCCGCCTCACAAACGTATCTCGCACCGCCGCAAATACGGCGAGTTCCGCAGCGCCTCTCGCCCCGCCTCGCCAATCTCGTTGTCCCTCACGTCCAGCGTGGTGAGATTTCGGAAATTCGGAGACTGCGCCAACGCCTG